>JANMGF010001443.1:0-11266 GCA_031374535.1 Polyangium sp. (in: bacteria) | reverse complement strand
CCTCTCGACCTTCTTGAAGCTCGCCATGGGCCACCGTGATCCGGCGATGCTGTTCTGGTTCGTCGCGGCCATGGAGGCGAGCGGGCACGCGTTTTTCGAGAACGTGAAAAAGCTCGCGGAGGTGGTGGAGCAAAAGAGGGGAGTCCGGCTCGATTATCTCTGCGAAAGGCACGATGTGGCGTACGAACCCCGCGAGCCTCTGCTCGAGCGGAAAGCCTTCATCACGAGCGAACGTATCACCACGGCCGAGCGAGACGTCGCGATCGGGATGGTCGATATCATCTTCGACGCGCTGGAGGAGCAGCTCACGGTATCGCTCGACGTCGCCCGCGCGAACAAGCTCGGCATTCCGGACGCTCGCTGCGCCGGCTGAAGGTATCGCGCGAAAACCATCCCGGCCGCGCTCGTTCAGGCTACGCGGAGCGCGCCGCTTTCAGGGCCTTGACGTCGGCCAGGATGACCTGCGCCTCTTCCTCGCTGAGAAACTTCGCCTTGCGGGCGACCCAAAGGATGCCCTCCTCCGTCGTGGCCGCAATCGTCCAAGGGAAAATCACGCGGGTGAGGGACTGCAGCGTCTTCACCGTCATCCGGATGGCGCCCGCCTTGAGCCCCTGCCCCTCGATCACGAACGCGTGCGCCAGAATATGCTTTTCGAGCGCACGCGTGGCTTTACCCAGCGCGTCTGCCGCCGCACGCTCCGGCGCGCCGTGGTCGGCGCTGGTGAGCACGATGAAGATGCTCCCCCCAGGATGCGACTGCATGACGCGCGAAGCATGCTCGTTCACCTTGAGGGCCGCCGGCAGCGTCGGCGCTTGCAGCCAGCACACGACGAGCACGGGGGCACGCCACCCGATGACGACGGCAGGTTGATCGTAGACGATATCCACTCCAGCAAGCTAGCAGGAAATGCGGCAGTGGAGAAGCTTCTGGTTCGTACCCGCGACCACAGCCCTCGGTTGTCGAACCTTACAGGATCTCAACCGGCCGACCGGGCGCCGGCCCGAGCGCCACGTCGCCCCAGCGGACGATAGCCGAGCCCGAGCTGGAGGAGCTGCCGACGGTGTGAATCAGGACGAGATCGCCGCGCCGGATAGGTAGCTCCGCGGCGGCCGTGTAGAGGTTCACGGGCATCAGCGCGGGCCCACAGTTCGCATATCGGGGAAATGTATCGACGGTGCGCGCGAGATCGAACCCGAGGACACGGGCGCAAAAGGGGGCATACCAGGCGGTCGGCGTGTTCACGACGAGCCAGTGGATGTCCGACATTCGCCGCCCCGCCTTTCGGAGGACCTCGTCCACGGTTTTTCGTAGATACGGCTCGGAGACCTGGCGCAGGATCTTGCTCGCGCCCCGATCCGAGCGCAAACGGATCACCTGCTTGCCACGCGTCGGATGGTCGATCACATCGAGAAGGAAAGCGCTGCACGTCTCGGCGCTGTGCACCATGGCCGAGGCGAGGAGCCCCTCGCCCTCCGGCACCTCCGATACCAGGAAGGCCCCGGCCCCGTCCCCGGAAAACCACGACATCGTGTCGTGCTCCTCGATGGCCCGCGAATACGTGCACGACACAACGCCGAGCACGTTCCGGTATTGCCTGGCGCGCACGAGCGCGCAGGCGGTCTCGAAGAGGGCGAGCGCCCCGGAGCAGGCGGACTCGATGTTCCACGCCGCGGAGGAGAGCCCGAGCTCGCCGGCGAGGAACGTGGCATGGCCGATCCCCATCGTATCGGCGAAGAGCGAGCACGCAATGACGAGGTCCACCTCCGAGGGGTCCGCGTGCGCGGCCTCGAGGGCCATGGTCGCGGCGCGCGTCTCCATCGACAACGCATTTTCATGCGGCAAGAGCACGCGCCGCTCCCTGGCGCCGCGAAATGGATCGTCGAGGTATTTCGCCATTTCGGCGTCGAACGCGCTCTCGGGGGCGGGATCCTCCTCGGGAGGCGCCCACACGTTTCGCTTCTCCACCGCCGCAGTGAGCATCTGCGGGTGACGGCGGCGCCAGCAATCGTTGGTCTTCAGGCCACCGGGGAACGTGATGGCGAGCGATCGCATCCCTGCGGAGCTGGTCATGAGAAAAAGCCCTCCTTCGGCGCCGCGCTTTGCGCATCCAGGCTGCGAACGCGGCTCGTGATCGGCGGTCGTTCCTCGGGATCGACCCGAACATCCAGCACGAATGGTTTCCCTGCGGCGAGCGCCGCCCAAAGCCCCTCTTCGAGATCGGTCTCGCGTTCGATCCGCACGCCGTGCGCCCCCATGCCGCGCGCGACGAGCACAAAATCCGTATCGGGCAGGGCGGTCTCCACGGGATCGTACCCGGAGGCCCTCATGCCATGGTCAACGATTCCATATCGACTGTCGTTCAGGACCACCCAGACCGCAGGGATACCGTAATGCACGGCCGTGCTCACCTCCTCGAGCATGAGCATGGAACCGTCGCCCACGATCGCCACCGCGGTTCGACCCCGCGCATGCGCGAGCCCGACGACGCCCGTCGTCGCGTGGCCCATCGATCCAAAATGCAATCCGGATCGATATCGTCCTGGCTCCTGGAACCGGAGCACGTGGCTCCCCCACACGAAAGCATTGCCTGCCTCGGTGATCACGGCCGCCTCGGAGGATTCGACCACGACGCGCTGGATGGCCTCGAAGAGGAACCGCGGCCGGATCGGGCCCTCCACGAGAGGCTCGAGCGGCGTGGTCCTCTGCATGGCAGGCAGCGCGGGCCCATGGCCTTCCCGTTCCGACAAACGCGGGAGCAGGGACGAAAGAAACGCGCCAATCTCGGCCTCCACGCCGAGCATCTCCGTCGCGGGATACGCGGCGCCGAAGACCGCAGGATTCACGTCCACATGGATGAATCCGCCCGGCGGCACGAGGTCCGGTCTCCAGAACGACGTGCATTCCCAGAGGCGCGTGCCGAGGACGAGCGTGCGCCGGACCTCCGCCGCCTGCATGCAGGACGCGACCTGCGCATGCCCTCCGACGCCCGTGATCCCGATAAAAAGCGGATGGTCCTCGGGAAAGATACCTTTGGCCCGCGGCGAGCACATCACGGGCATCGAGCGTCGCTCGGCGAGGGCACGAACCAGAGGAGCGGCCGTCCTCGCGCCGAAGCCTACCCAGAGCGCGCACCTCTCCTCGGTGAGGATTTTCGCCACGGCCTCGAGGGCATCGGCGGACGGCGCAGGACCGGGCAACGTCACGCAATCGGCCAAGGCGCGGCCCTCGAAAGGGGCCGACTGTACACTCATCGGCAAATGAATGTGAGCGACAAACCCCTCCACGGCGCGCATTCCGACGGTCAGCCGTCGCAACACGGCGGGCAACTGGGAAGGATGCTCCACCGTCGTTGCGTAGTGAAAGAGGGGGCCATCGGAGAGAAGTCCGTGAGGGAGCGTCCTCGCGGTCGTCTCCTGCGAAGCCCCGCGCTCTCGCTGCGAGGGGGAGGTGCCGCCGGAGACGAGCAGGACCTTCGCGCCCTCGACGCGTGCCGCGTAAAGCCCCGTGATCGCATTGGTAATCCCGGGGCCGGCGGTCGCAAAAACCACGGTCGGGCGATCCTTGGCGAGGCTCTCCTCGAGCGCCGCGAACGCCGCGCCCGACTCGTGGCGGCACTGCAGGACACGCACCCGGCTCCGCGCGAGCGCGCTGCAGAGCGGGACGATGGAGCCGCCGACGATCCCGTACGCGACCTCCACGCCGAGGCCCGAGAGGAAGGCCGCGAGGGCCTCGGATACGGACGTGCAAGGTACGCCGGGCTGGCCTGGATGGAGCGAGGGAGGAATCAAGCTGCACCTTGTCTTATGCTGCCCCGGCTCACCCTACCAGACTCCCACATGCCCGACCGATATTTCCTCGAATTACGGAAGCTACCTCGACCTGTTCGCCCCGGCCGTCGACGTGGCCAAGCCCCGGCCCTTGGGATGGCGGCCGAAGGCGGCGGCGGCGGGACCTGCTCACCCGAACCGTTTTTGCAGCCTCCTGATTCGGCGCGACGTACGGTGGCCCTCCAGAACAAACCCGACGATGGCCTCTTGACCCAGTTTATCGGCTGTGGTGGGCTAAGGGTTTCTGTACTCGAAAAAAAACCGGCGTCCCACTGCCGGCGAGGCTGCGCGGAGCCCTGAGCTCCGGGTGGCAAGGATCTGGGGAGAAGAGGCACGTTGCCGATGAGTCGATGGAGAAATCTTTCTTCGAACAGGTTTGCCGCAGCGACCTTCGCGCTGCTGGTCACGGGTATGACCGCCTCGACGGGATGCGAGCTCATCTCGAAGGTCGATCGGTCGGAGATCGATCCGACCGGGAGCGGCGGTGACGGCGGCACGGCCGGCGCCGGCGGTATGGGCGGCACCGGCGGTATGGGCGGCGCCGGCGGTATGGGCGGCACCGGCGGCATGGGCGGCACCGGCGGCATGGGCGGCACCGGCGGCATGGGCGGCATGGGCGGCTGCAGCCAGGCCTCGGATTGCGGCGTCGCCACGGTCTGCCAGACCCCGACCTGCGACATGAATGTCTGCGGCATGGACTATGCGCCGGCCGGGACACCGGACGACATGCAGACGGCGGGCGACTGCCAGATTCAGGTCTGCGACGGCGCGGGTACGGTCGGGACCCAGAACGACGACACCGATATTTTCGACGACCAGAACGACTGCACGACGGACGTGTGCAACGCCGGGACCCCGGAGAACGTCGCGGTGGCCGTAGGCACGGCCTGCAACTCGAACGGCGGCAAGGTCTGCGACGGCCAGACCAACTGCGTCGAGTGCGTCTCGGGCTCGGACTGCGCGAGCAACGTCTGCATGCAGAATCAGTGCGTCGCCGCCTCCTGCATGGACATGGTGCAAAACAGCGCCGAGACGGACGTCGATTGCGGCGGCGCCGATTGCGCGCCCTGCGCCGACGGCCTCGAGTGCCTGGTCGCGAGTGATTGCCAGAGCATCGTGTGCACGGACGGCGTATGCGCCGCGCCGACGTGCGCGGATACCGTCGAGAACGGCGGCGAGACGGACGTCGATTGCGGCGGCGGCACGTGCAGCCCCTGCGGCCCGGACCTCGGCTGCGCCGTGGACGCGGACTGCGTGGGCGGGTCGTGCTCGGGCAGCGTTTGCCTCCCGACCTGCACCGATCAGGTCACGAATGCCAACGAAACGGACGTCGATTGCGGCGGCCCGACCTGCTCTCCCTGCATCGACGGTGAGTCGTGCGGCGTCGCCTCGGATTGCACGAGCGGCGTGTGCGACATGGGGACGTGCCAGGCGCCGACGTGTATGGACATGGTGAAGAACGGCGTCGAGACCGGCGTCGATTGCGGCGGATCGTGCGGCCCCTGCGTGGACGGCGGCGGCTGCACCGTGCCGGCGGATTGCCAGAGCGGCGTGTGCACGACCGACATCTGCCAGGCGCCGACCTGTATGGACACCGTGAAGAACGGCGCCGAGACGGGCGTCGATTGCGGCGGCGGAACCTGCACGGGATGCGCGCTCGCGGAGGCGTGCAACACGGGCACGGATTGCACGAGCAACATCTGCGTCGGCAACGTCTGCGTGGCCTCGCTCTGCGGCGACGTGCTCATCACGGGCGCCGAGACGTGCGACGACGGGGGCACGATGGACGGCGACGGCTGCAATGCGGCCTGCGCGGTCGAAATTGGCTTCAACTGCTCGGGGTTGCCGAGCGTCTGCGCGCCGATCTGCGGCGACGGCCTCGTGCTCGGCGGCGAAGCCTGCGACGACGGCAACACGACGGCCGGCGACGGCTGCAATGCGACGTGCGTGGTCGAGCCGAACTATGCATGCACGGGCAAACCGAGCGTCTGCAAGCTCGTGGAGACCGAGCCGAACACCGTCTGCGGCACCGTGAACGGGCCGTTCCTGCCGCCCTTCGTCATCGGCGGCGCGATCACGCCCGTCGGCGATCAGGACTTCTTTGCATTCACCGTGCCCAATTACGCCGACGTCAAGATCGAGACGTTCGACGCGACGCTCGGCCAGTGCGCGACCGCTGTGGACACGGTCATCGAGCTGCGCGCTCCGAACTGCACCACGGTCCTCCTCTCGGACGATCAGGACGGCGTCGACAACTGCTCGCTGATCAACCCCGTGTCCGACGCTGCGGCGCGCGCCCTGCCTCCGGGCACGTATTTCGTGCGGGTCGAGGATTGGCAGAACAACGGCACCATCCCGGCCTACCAGCTCCAGGTGACGTTCGTCGCGCTCTGCGGCAACGGCACGACGGAGGGCTCCGAGGAATGCGACACGAGCGGCCCCTCGGCCACTTGTGATATTATGTGCCAGCGCGTGCCCCTCTGCGGCGACGGCCTCCTCGACGGCAATGAGGAGTGCGACACGAGCGGCCCCTCGGCCACTTGTGATGCCATGTGCCAGCGCGTGCCCCTCTGCGGCGACGGCTTCCTGGACGGCACGGAGACGTGCGACGACAGCAACACGGCGGCGGGCGACTGCTGCTCGGCGGCGTGCCAGACCGAGGCCGGATGCCAGTTCGACACGGAGCCGAACAACACCTGCGCAACGGTCAATGGGCCGTTCGCGGTGCCGTTCACGTACGCCGGCGCGATCTCGCCCATCGGGGATCAGGACTTCGTCGCCTTCACCTTGGCGGCCACCGCGGACGTCAAGATCGAGAGCTTCGCCCCGAGCGTCGGGCAATGCGTCGCGGGCAACGACACGTTCATTCAGCTCCGCGACTCGAGCTGCAACACCGTCCTCGTAACGGACGACGACGACGGCGTCGGATCCTGCTCGCTGATCTCGTCGCTCGACGCAGCCGCGAAGGCGCTCCCCGCGGGCACGTACTACGTGCGCGTCGAGGAATTCGGAAACAATGCAATCCTGGCCAATTACCAGCTCCAGGTGAGCATCACCGCGCTCTGCGGCAACGGCGTCGTCGAGGGCTCCGAGCAATGCGACGGCGGGGCGGGCTGCACCGCGACCTGCACGAGCCTCGCCATCTGCGGCGACGGCCTCCGCTCCGGCACCGAGCAATGCGACGACGGCAACACGGCGAGCGGCGACGGCTGCAACGCTGGATGCCTGTGGGAGTCGGTGGCCGAGGTCGAGCCGAACGAAAACACGGCCAACGCCGATACGAACGCGACGAACAACCCGCAATTGCTCGTCGATGGCAGCCGCAACATCACCGGCGCGATCCCGGCGGTGACCGACAAGGACACCTTCAAGGTGTCGGTCGCGTCGCCGACCGTGGTCCGCTTCGAGATGTTCGATGCTTCCGGCGTCGACTGCGTGGGCGTGACGGCGACGAACATGCGCTTGCTCAACAGCGCGGGTGCGACGCTCAAGTCCGATACGGTCACGTCCGGCATCGGCTCTTGCCCGGCGCTGGTCGTCCCGCTCGACGCCGGCACGTATTACATCCAGCTCGAAAAGACGACCGGCACGACGGCGGCGTACTTCCTTCAAGTTCGTTTCCAGACGAGCAACGGCAACGAGGCGGAAACGAACGGGACGGTCGCCACGGCGAACCCGCTCCCGGGCAGCGACGTCTATCTCTACGGTGATCACCAGGTCGATACCGACATCGACGTCTTCGCCGTCACGGTGCCGAAGACCGGCATGTCGATCCGCGCGGAGATCGTCGAGGGCGACGGATCCAAGACGTGCGAATCGAATGGCATCGACAGCCTCCTCCGGCTGTACAGCCCGACGGGAGTCCAGCTCACGACGAACGACGATGCTGGCCGTGGTTATTGCTCGCTCATCGACGGGACCGGCGTGACGCCGGCGGCGAGCGCAGCGAAGGGCCTCGCGGCGGGCACGTATTACCTCGCCGTCGAGAAATCGTCCCTCGCGACCGGCACGGCTGGGCAGTTCAATTACCGCCTCGTGGTGACGGTCCGCAATCCCTGATTTCCTCCAGCGCCGGGCGGAGCTTCCGCCGCCCGGCGCGCCCTCCTCGCCAGATGAATGGCCGTCACGGCCGACCCTTCCTGCTCGGGTCCTCGAGCCGACGCTGAATCGCAGCGTCGAGCGACCACGCGCCCGCGCCCACGACGAGCAAAAAGAGCGACCCGAGCAGCATGGGAAACCCTGCGAGGTTCTTGTCGAGAGCTTTGCTCATGTCCGTTCCCCCGGATTGCGAAGGAGCGCCGCGCCCAGCCTCAAAAAGCCGACCCCCATCACCACCGCGCCTGCAGCGCCCACGCTTTGCCCCAGGCGCGCCCCAGCGCCGAGCAGGAGCAGGAGCGCACCCACCGCGAGCATCACGCCGCCGTCCCGCGGGAGGATGCGGGCGCGCCAAACCGATATCCCGAAGAGCACATACCCCACGACGAATCCGAGCGCCCCGGCAATGCTGATCGCCCCGCCCATGCCGTGCTCCGTCGCGGCAGCGATGGCCTCGGCCGCCTGGGGGATGAGCGATGCATAGAAGGCACCGCCCGGGATCATGGTCGAGCCTCCCAGGACCGCGAGCGCGAGCCCGACGAGGCCCAGCGTCCCCGAAGCATTCGCCTGTCGCGCGTACAGCCCCACCACGCCGAGGAGGAGAAAACCGTGCGCGAACAGGATCAGGATCTCGCCCGGCAGCGTCACGCGCGGCACGTTGCAGATCCAGCCCGCGGCAAGCAGCACCCCACCGAGCCCCGCGGACAGACCCGCGGCGCGCATCGGATGGTTCGGTAGGCTCATCGCGGAGCCTCGACAGAGGCCCGGGGGCCCCGGACGGCTGTGACCAGATAGATCAACGCCATCAGGGAAAACGCCGTCACGTAGCCGTACAGCGATTGCGGCTTCCAGCGTTCACCCTGGATCTGCGTGATGTTGACCCCGACCAGGCAAAGCAGGCTCGCAGCGCGTAGCCCGCACGCGAGCCGCAACATGGCGGGCCCCACGGCACCGCGGGCGAACCCCAGCAAAAACAACCCGGCCGCGATGTATGCGGCGGCGAGGAGCCGGCGCGTATCGAGCAAGTGCGCCGCGTCCCCCGCCTCGGGTGGCAAGGCCGCGGCGCTCGCGCTGGGCATCACCAGAACCAGCGCACCGACGAGCGTGAAAACGAGCCCATCGAGCAAGAACAAGTGCTGGATTCGAAAGAATTTCATTGGATACGATCCCTGTCGATGACCGACGATGTACGGTACACGAGATATCCGCTCCGTCCACGGATTCCAGCACCGAACCGGCGTCCGTCATCGACAGGGTGTGCCCCTTGGCTTCAGTGCGGCCTAGGCTGCCTTTCGGTGCCTCACGAGCGCCCTGTCGAGATCGTCCGCGAGGGCCGCCGCATTCGCATAAATCGCGGCCGCCCCCGCCTGCTCGAGCAGGGCGCGCTCGATCCCGCCGCTGAGCACGCACAGGCAGGCACGGTCGTCCTTGCCGTCCTCGAGGGCGCACTGGAAGGGAGTTTCCTCTTTTTTGCATCAGGGCACGCAGCACGTAAAACCGACCGTCGACCCCTGACCGGCCGGACAATCTCCGCTGACCTGGATCTCGGAGAGGACGAGGCCACTCTCGCCACAGGCCGCCACGGCATTTTGCTCCAGCGTGGCGTTGTCGACGCAGGTGACGCCGTCGCCGAGGGCGCCTGGTTTGCAGACGGGCGCGGCGGGTGGCAGCGGCGGCTCGGGGACGGGGACGACTGGACAACACGTGAAGCTCGCCTGCCGCGTCATCCATCCGCAATCGTCGGTCGTGTACGTGAAATCGACCATCTCCAGGCCCGAGAGCTTGCACGTCTCGTTGGCCAGGTCCTTGAGCACGCCCGGATCGTTACACGTCACGCCGTCGCCCAGGGTATCGGTCATGCACGTATCGCCCTCGGAATCGGGCTCGGCGCAATCGTACTCCGCGCTCTGGAAGAGACCTTCGCCGCAGGGATCGAGGCAAACGATCTCGGCGAGGACGAGGCCACTCTCCTCGCAATCGAGAACGGCGCGTCCTTTCCACGTCTCGGGCGTCGCGCACGACGCCTGCGGTGCGGGAGGCTCGGAAGGCGCCGTGGGCTTCGGCGAACCGGCATTCGTGGATCGGGGCCCGCCGGCCCCACCGAACGTGGACGCTCGCGTTTCGCGGGGAAGGTCTTGCGAGGGGGACCAGTAAAGAAGACCTTCGGATTCGTCCGCGGACCCGCTAGGCGTATTCATGCGAGAAAGAGAAGGGGCATCCATCATCGGGCCCCGGGCTCCATGCAGGGTTTTCCTCTCCGGGTCCGACGTGAAAGGGCTCGACGGATCCGGCGCGAGCCACGAATGGGGCGGCGCGGGCGAACGGGGATCGGGCGCGCTCGGAAGGGGCACGCTTTGGGGTTCTCCGAGGCGTGGGTTCGTCTCCTCGACGCGCTCACCGATCGGAGCCTCGATCGTCTCCGCCGTAGATTCGATGGCCTTTGGCAAGACGAGCCCGGAGCGGGCGCGAGGCATGTCGTCGTCCTGCATGGACAGGAAAAACACGCTCGTTGCGGCAATCGCGATGGCGATCGGCCGCCACGATCCCCAGAGCGACGTGGAAAACGAGACGGGGGCCGGTTTTTCCACGAGGCCACGCAGCCGCGCGCGCAGGCGCACCTCGAGCGCGGGTTCCGGCTCCGCCTTCGCGTAGAGCTCGTCCACCATACGCAGCCGCGAGAGCAGATCGTCGGGCGCGGGCGTCGTCATGGCGACACCCCCCAGCCGTCCTTTTCGAGTTTCTCGACGGCGCGCTGGATCAACTTGCAAACATACCCCTTGGAGTGGCCCATGATCTGGCCGATCTCTTCCTGCTCCTTGCCGTCGAGGTAATACATGGAAAAAGCGACCTGCTCCTTCGGGGGTAACGCGCTCAGAGCCTCGATCGCGCGGCGGAGATCCTCGCGGGCCATCACCAGCGTGTCGGGCCGCGGAGGCTCGGGCTGGCGCTCGCCGAGGAGCCAGCGGATCGGGGCGAGGGAGCGGAATCGCTCGCGGCGTAGTCGATAAAAGCAGCGGTTCGTGGTGGCCCGGTAAAGCCAGCCCGCGAGGTCGCCGTGATCGTAAAGATCGGGCAACGCCTTCATGAGGTCGATGAACACCTCCTGGGTGATGTCCTCGGCCCAGGCGGTGTTTCCCTTGCCGTACCGGAGCGCCAGGCGAAACACGAGGCCGTGATGCTTGCGATACAGGGCCTCGACCTCGCTCGGCGCAACCGTCCGCGGCATCTCCGCGGCGCGCGCGGCCGGAGTTTTCTCCGGCGGATGGCGTTCGTCCACGAGCCTCTCGCACGCGAGGGGCGCGAGGAGTCCTTTGACGTTCGAGGGGGCGAGGTCGGGGCTCGGC
>JANMGF010001341.1:0-2556 GCA_031374535.1 Polyangium sp. (in: bacteria) | reverse complement strand
TCGTGCTCGGCCCGCCCGGGAGCCGGGTCACGACGGCGTGCGCCCCTCGATCCAGGCCGGCCGCGATCGCGGGCGACCCGTACACGACCGCGTGTTCGCCGAACAGAATCACCTTGCCCGACGCGGATCCCTCGGCGCGCGTCCTTTCGGTCACGCGCCGCGCCTCCGGTCCGGCGGGACGAACCCGCAGCGCCTCCACCACGCCCGCGAGGATCGATCGCGCCGCGCCCGGGACCTCGATCGTCTCGAGCTCCTTCGTTGCGGCGTCGCAGAGCGCTCGTTGCCGCTCCTCCACCGCGCGCCGCGCGCCCGACGTCACGAGTGCCCTCGTCGCCGCGGCGATGGTCTCCGCGTCCGCGCCCGCTCGGCCATGCGCCGCTGCGATCGCGCGCCGCTCCTCCTCGTTCGCCAGACGCTCGGCCTCTGCCACGAGGCACGTTCGTTTGCCTGCCACGATGTCGTTGCCCACGGGTTTGCCCGTCTCGGCATGATCCCCGAAGGCCCCGAGCAGATCGTCACGAAGCTGGAACGCGATGCCGAGTGGCGCCGCGAAACGCGCGAGCCCGGCCATAAGCTTCGGCGACCCACCCGCGAGCGTGGCCCCGATGAGCAGCGGCCCGCGCATCGTGTAGCTCCCGGTCTTCAGATCGTGCATCACCTCCACGTCCTCGGCCTTGCCGAGCACGTCGATCTGCTGGCCGAGCACCACGTCGTCGTGCACGCGCAAAAACACCTGCAACACCTCGAGCCGCCGCGCCGCGGACAGACTCTCCATCGACGTCAGCGTCTCCACCGCGAGCCCCCACGTCATGTCGCTCGCGAGGATCGCCGCCGCCGCGCCGGTCGCCTCATTTCCAAGCTCTTTCGCCAGCGCCGCGTGCACGCTCGGGCCCCCGCGCCGCGTCGTGTCCCCGTCCATCCAGTCGTCCTGGATCAACAGGTACGACTGCAAGAGCTCGAACGCGACGCCGCCGTCGATCGCGGCGTCCAGCGGCGATTCCCCTCCCGCCGCGATCCAGCCCGCGGCGATGAGCCCTGCGCGCACGCGTTTGCCGCCGCGCATCGTGAGATCCCGCGACGCCTCGAGCATCGTGGCGACCTTGGGCCCGTACGAGCGGGCCCGCGTGATCTTCTCTTCGAACCGTGCGTCGATGCGGCGCTCGATCTCGGGCTTGATCTGCGCGAGCAGCGCGAGGAACGCGTTCCCGCTCGGGCCGGGCTCGGCCGTCGCTTCGATCTGCGTCGCCGGGGAGGGGCCTTGGGTCATAGGGCGCGCGAGCGTAGGAGCCGCGTTCGGGTCGGTCAATGGAGGGGCCGAACGGTCATCGCGCGCGCCGCGCGTGTCGGGAGATCGCCCTGCGAACGAGCCCCCGATCCCGCGCGCCGGCCATCACTGGATCCATCTCTGCGATGAGCACGCCGAGCGCCCTCGATCGTGCTCGAGCTTCCTTGTGCGCCGCCGCGTCGCCGCGCGCCTCCGCGAGCGCTTCGATCCTCCGGCTCGCCGAAAGCGCGGCCGGCAGCGCGCCGAGCGCCACGTACGTCGCGTAAAGCCCTTCGAGGACCGCTGGATCGTCCGGCGTCAGCGCGAGCGCGGCCTCGAAGTCCGTCGCTGCATCCCCGAGCCTCCCGAGCCGCTTGCGTAACCTCCCGCGCGCCGCGTGTCCCTCCGTGAAACCCGCCACGCGCTCGAGCCCTGTCGCGTACACCCGCTCGGCCTCCACCACGTCGCCCGACGCCTCGTGTTGCGCCGCGAGCGCGAGGTACGCGGGCCCGTACGTCGGATCGAACGAGATCGCCTCGAGCAGCCGCCGCGCCGCCGACGCGCCGTCTCCCCGCGCCGCGTGGGCCGTCCCTTGCCGCACGAGCTCCGCGGCCTGCGTCGTCGCCCAGCTCGGCCCGTCCTCTGCTCGTGCTTGCCCCTGCGGCAAGGCCAAAAGCGCCACGACGATTACCACGCATCCCAGCATCGCCGCGCGGAGCCTTCCCGAACCGTGCACGAGGACCGCATCGTAGCCGGGGCTGTGCGACTGCACATCGCTCGTGTACCCTTGCGTTACGGTTCCTTCATGGCGACGTGCCCCACCTGTCGTACCCAGTATTCGGACGACGTCCCGACGTGCGCGAACGACGGCGAGCGCCTCGTCCCGGACGACCTCCTCGAACCCATCGAACCCGAGCTCGCCGCTGGCACGCGCGTCGGCGAGTACCGCATCGAGGACAAGATCGGCCAGGGAGGATTCGGCGCTGTTTATCGCGCTGTTCACCCCCTGATCGGCAAGACCGCTGCCATCAAGGTCCTCTCGCGGCAGTTCTCGGTGAACCCCCAGATCGTCTCACGATTCGTCGCCGAGGCGCGCGCGGTGAACCAGATCCGGCACCGCAACATCATCGACATCTTCTCCTTCGGTGTCCTCGACGACGGCCGCCAGTACTACGTGATGGAGCAGCTCGACGGCCAGCCGCTCGACCGCTACCTGCGCGATCATGGCCGGCTCACCGTCCCTGACGCCATTCAGATCCTACGTCCGATCGCACTGGCGCTCGACGCTGCAC
>JANMGF010001418.1:0-3900 GCA_031374535.1 Polyangium sp. (in: bacteria) | reverse complement strand
CGCACGTGCTGGATGACCTTGGCCCAGTCGCCGCCGTACCGATCCATGAGCTGGTTGAAAATGAAGCGGCAGGCCGGGTCGAGGTCGCCGTCCACGCGCACGTGGAAGGTGGGGTTCGAAAGCTCGAGCTCCTTCACCGCGCGATCACGCCACGAGGGCGGGATGAGGCGCAAAGGCTCCTCGTGCATCGGACACTTGAAGCGCCCGCTCTCGGCGCCAGCCATGCCCACGCCGTCGAGGTTCACCCAGTCGAACGTGTAGAGCGAGCCGTCGGTGGAGCTCGAATACTGCTCGATGCCCTTCTTCAAGAGCCGCGCGATCGTGGACTTCGACGAGCCCACGGGGCCATGCAGCAGGATGACGCGTTTCTCGGGGCCGTATCCCTCCGCCGCCGCCTTGAGCACGTGCACCATACGCATGAGCGGGATGTCGAGGCCGAAGATCGCGTCCTGACCGCCGTTCAGCTCGTCCTTGAAGAAGTTGTACCGAACGAGCTTCTTTTTGTTGTCGGTGTACTCCTCGGTGCCGTACCGGATGATCATGTCGTACGCACGCTGGAACGCGTTGCGCGTGACTTGCGGCTGCTTGCGAATGAGCCCCAGGTAGTCCTCGAAGCTGCCCTCCCAAGACAGGTCCCGATACAGGGCGTAGTCCTGCATCGCTGCGATCTTGCCCACCAGACTTTGCGCGTCGCCCATGGGGACAGCTTACCCCACAGATCACGGTGACGCGAACGCGGCCGCACCGTTCAGGAACGCCTTCCAGGAAGCCTTCTCCTGACCCTCACCGGTGAAGAGCCCGAGCGAGCACACGTAAGCTGCGTAGGGGCCAGCCGCAGGTTCGCCCAAGACGGCCGCGCGCTCTTCGCACCGGACGGGAGCGAGGTCGTGGAGCGCCTCGACGTTGACGAAGACGAAACGATCCCGACGCGGCGCGAGCGCGTTGAAGAAGGTCTCGAGAAAAAGCGCCTGCTTGGCCTCGGATCCCCCGACGACGGATGAGCTTGGATACCCGACGGATTCGAGCACGACAGGCTTGTCGGCGGCGCGCAGGAGGATCGTGTCCGCGTGGGCAGAGATGTCGCTCGTCGCGCCAGCCTCGACGCCACCGAGGCCAGGGAGGTACGAGGCCACGGCGACGTCGCTCGCGTCGAGCAGAGGCAAAAACGAGGGATCCGGATCGGACACGCCCTCGAGCGAGAAGCCCACGCCGGCGCGCATGTCAGGCGCGGCGAGCGGGTGCGCGCGGACGTAGTCGAGCACGTCGCTGGCGAAGAGCTCGAAGGCCGCGCGCTCGTCAGGGCGATCGGCGAGGCGAAGGTCGACGTCACGGCCAAGCACGAAATACCGCGCCGCGCCGCCGAGCGCGCCGAGAGCCGCGTCGATGGCGTCGTGTGTGGAGGAGACGATTTCAGGCGCGTCCCAGGGGAGATCGGCGAGCTCGGGCGGGCGGTGGACGACGGCGCGATCGATGATCACGAGCGTGAAGCCGAGGACGACGCCGCGATCGGTGAAGAACGAGGTCTCCTCCGCGAGCGAGGTGATCCCCTCCTCGGAGGCGAGATCGTTCGGCGTGCGTCGGACCATCATGGAGCGCGCGCCGAGGGCGAGGGCTCCGAGGCGGGCGGCGATGACGTCGCCGGGCAACGTCGGTCCGTCACCCACGGGGTTCGGCGTGAGGCCGATCCAGACGGGCGAAAAAGACGCGTCGGCCGCGTCGGAATCGCCGCCGCCGTCCTCGAGGGAGGTGTCGGGCAGGTCGGCGTCGAACAAGAGCCCGCCGTCGCCGGGATCGCCGGGACGAACAACGATCTCGGGGAGGCTGCCGGCGTCACACGCGAGCGGCGCGAAGGCGAGGGCGACAGGCACGCCGCCAAGCAAGAGCCAACGAAGCAAAGCGCGCACGAATCAGAGCGTAACGAATTCTCCGCGTCGTGCGACTACGGAGGCCCGCCGTAGCGCGGAGGCGCGGGCATGCTCGCCCCAGACGGCAGGCGCGCAGACCACTCCACGACACCAGGCGTCGCATGTCCAGGCGCCCAGGCCATGCCGCCCTTTTCGAGCACGCCCGGCCAGGAATCGACGTACTGCGGCGGCTCGGAGGGGCCGGACGCGTCGATCCAGAGCGCGTGGCCCGTGCCGGGACGGCGCACGTCGACATGGACGAATTTGCTGTTGGGATAGAAGCCGCAGCCGACGTCATCGAGCTCGCGGCAGAGCTTCCAGAGGGTCGCGTTCGGGATGCCCTGGACCTGGATGTCCGCCGCACGAGCGGCCGCATGCATGCTGTGATGGCTCGTGCCCGCGACACGCGCGCCGGGGCGATAGCCGCTGTAGATGTAGATCGGCCGCCAGGGGAACGCGTCGGCAATACGCTGGAGCGCCCAGAGCAGCCGCGGATGCACGAGGCGCACGTCGGCGATCCACTCGCCTTTGCGGCTGGCCTCGGGATCGGGCTCGTCGGGAAGGAGATCCGCGGGGCGGGCGACGTCGGCCGGGCGCATCATGAGCGAGAGCCGATCGAGGGCCTCGGGCGCGACGGATCCGTCACAACGCACGAGCGGAAAGACGTCACGTTCGCCGGAGCCGCGGACGAAGATCACGGGGCGGCGACGGCAACGCCAGTCGCGGATGGGCTTCGGCGGAGGCGCCCAGAGCGAGTCGAAGCCGTTCGAGGCGAAGCTCGGGCCGGTCGAGGCGAGGAACGCGGGCGCGCGCGCGGGATCGAGGCCACTCCACGACCAGGAGGGCAGGACGTCGGGCTCGATGCGGAGCAGCTCCGAGCGCTCGTCCGAGGTTCGGCCGAGGAAAGGAAACGTGCCTGCGGCGAGCGCGAGATCCAGGAGGCGCACGCGGCTCGAGGCCACCGCGGGGAGATCGTCCGAAGGCGTAGGAATGTCGGCCGCGGCCTCGCGCGAGGGGCGCCACGCGAGTTGCCACCACGGATCGTGACGCCACTGCCCGAAGGGCCCCCAGATGTACCTGCGCAGCGGGCCGGGGCTCTCGACCTCGGCGTTGTGGTACGAACGAAGCAGGCCGAGGCGCGGCGCAGACGGGTCGTCGAGCTTGAACGTGTAGAGCTTGGGCGGCTGATCGAGGAGCGCTCCTGCGTGGGCAGGCGCTGCGGCCCCGAGCGAAAACGAGAGCGCCGCGGCGCCGAGCGCAAACCACGTGGCCCGCAGGAAACCGCGCCTCGTGAAGGCGGGACGGGCGACCGTTTGATACGAACGAACCACGGGTTTCGTCATTGCCCTCGGCAGCCTCCCCGTTGTGCCACAACCCGCGAGGGGGCGTCAGCATTTCCCGCCCCAAGCGTGGACAACAAGGTGCCTTCAAGGCGACGCTGCGCGGCGTAAACGGTCGTGGACGGCAGCCCACGCAGGGCCCGTCGGGGGCGCTTCGACCACGACGCTGTCGCAGCCGGCGTCGTCGAGGCGATGGAGCGCCGCATAAAGCGAGGCCGCGTAACCTTCGGGGTCCGCAGGAAGGATCTCGACGGGGGGCGCGAGGGAGGCGCCGGGAGCACGCAAGGCGGCGCCCGTGTGGAGGCCCGCGGCGCGACGACGGAGGACCTCGCCCTCGGCCTCGTCCGCAGGCACGACGACGAGCGTGGCGCGGGGCGCGTAGTGCCGCGCGGAGGTGCCCGGCGAAGGCGCGCGTTCGTCGAGAGGGACGGTGAGCACGCCGGGATCGAGGACCTCGACGTGACGGCGAAGCTCGGCGAGGGAGAGGGCTCCCGGGCGCAAAAGAACCGCAGGGCTCTGCGAGACGTCGACGATCGTGGACTCGATGCCGTGCTGACAAGGGCCGCCGTCGAGCACGAGGGGAATCAGGCCGCCGAGGGACTTCATCACGTGTTCGGCTGTCGTGGGAGAAAGCTCGGTCGAGCGGTTGGCGCTCG
>JANMGF010001317.1:0-3502 GCA_031374535.1 Polyangium sp. (in: bacteria) | reverse complement strand
CTCGTCGCGCTTGGCCTCGGCGCGCGCTCGATCGGCGACGTCTCGACCTTCCCCTTCACGTGGTTGTGAGCGCGGTCAGGCCGTCGCACGAGGCGCTCTCTGCCCTCGCCGACAAGTACGCCGCGATCGCCGCGCTCCGGCACGATCGCGAGCGCGGCTTGCCGATCCCCGAGCGGGCCGTGTTCAAGGCGCTCGCCGAGCGCTTCCCGGGCGCGCTGCACGAGCTCGACACCTTGCCGCTCGAGCTCGTCGACGCGCGCCTTGCCGCGCTCCAAGCGGCCCTCGCGGGCGGCGTGATCGAGCCATGGATGGCGTGGATGGTCGGCTATCACGCGCTCCTCCGCGCAGGCCTTCGTATCCGGATCCGGACGACGAAGGATCGCGTTTGCTCGGAAGAACGGGCGCGCGAGCTCGCCGAGGACGCGGCAAAACACGCAGGCATCGAGATCGACGTGGCCTTCGTGCAGGCCACGTTGCGCCCTCCCGCGGGACGGATCGCGGCCGTCGTGTATATGCGCCTCGAGGTGCTCTTCGGGGAGCGGGCCTCGGTGATCCGCGCGGCGCTCTTCCCGAGGCTCCGCGATCGGCGCGCCCCGTTCGATACGAAGGGCCCGGAGACCTCGGGCCGCGACGAGCCGTGATACGTTCTGCCGCATGCGCGGCGCGTCCCTCTCGGAGAGCCGGCTCCTCCGCTTCGTCTTCTTCGGCTTGCTGTACCTCGCGCAGGGCATTCCCTGGGGGTTTCTCGCGGGCGGCTACCGCGTCTTTTTGATCGATCGCGGGCTCAGCAACGAGGCGCTCGGCACGGTCATGCAGGTCGCCTACCTGCCCTGGAGCTTCAAGGTCTTCTTCGGGCCGCTGCTCGATCGGTACCGCGGCGGCCGCTTCGGCCGAAGGCGCCCGTTCATCGTGTTCGCCGAGATCATGATGGGCGTGCCGCTGCTCGCGCTCGCCGCGGTGGATCCAGGGCGGCTCGGCCTGGTCAACGTGGTGCTCTTCGTGCACAACACGTTCGCCGCGCTCCAGGACGTGGCGGTGGACGGGCTCGCGGTCGACATCCTGCCGGAGAACGAGACCGGGCGCGCCAACAGCATCATGTGGGCCGGAAAGACCGTGGGCGTCATGCTCGGATCCGGCGGCGCGGTGCTCGCGAAGCACATCGGATGGCAAGCGACGTTCGTCGCCATGACCTTGCCGGTATGGGCGCTCATGCTCGTGCCTCTGCTCGTGCGGGAGCGACCTCGCAGCGAGGATGCGCGCCTCGGGCGCGAGGGCAGGCGCCTCGATGTCCCGGAGCTCCTCCGCACGCTGAGGTTCCTTCCGACGATCGGCGGGTTCGTCATTGCGTTCCTCGCTCCGGCCGGGTTCGCGCTCGTCGGCGTGTTCTCGACGCGCCTCTACCGCGTCGATCTCGCCCTCTCCGAGGAGGCGCTCTGGCTGCTCAGCATCGTCGGTACGCCGGCAGGGGTCGTCGGTGCGCTCGTCGGCGGCGCGCTCGCGGACAGGATCGGCATGCACAAGACGATCGCCGGGAGCATGGCGTTGATCGGGATCGTCATGGCGACCTTCGCGTCGCTCCCCGGTCTCTGGCCGCGGTACGGGTTCCTCCTCGCGTACGGGGCGGCGCTGCAGATCGCGGTCTGCTCCTACAGCGCATCGTCGCTCAAATTTTTCATGCGGCTCACGAACCCGGCGGTCGGAGCGACGCAGTTCACCGCCTACATGGCCATGACGAACCTCTGCTACTCGTTCACCGCGAAATACGGCGGTTGGATGGCAGATCGGGTCGGCTACACGCGCTCGTTTTTCATCGCCGCGGCGGTCCAGATCCTCGCGATCCCGCTCCTGCTCCTCTGCGATCCCCGCAAGGCCGAGGCGCACTTCCGCGATGAAAAAGATGCCGAACCTGCAATGGAAGCGTGAGTCCCGTCCCGGCCGTGGGCCGCGTGTAACACGCTGGGCGAACTATTCCTGCCTCACGTGAACCTGCAACATTTCGTCACGAAGCCCTGCTTGCGGCGCGACGATCGATGGGCGTACATCGTGGCCTGACGTGGGTCCGTATCGTTTGAGGTAAAACGAATGCGAAGACGATGGACGTGGCTGTACGCCGCGACGCTCTCGGGAGCCGCGATCGCGGCAGGGTGCGGCGGAGGGGACGAGGATCTCGGGCTCAGCGGAGGCCCCGGGGTCGGAGGCGGCGGCGCAGGACAAGGCGGCGCAGGACAAGGCGGCGCAGGACAAGGCGGCGCAGGACAAGGCGGCGCGGGCCAAGGCGGCGCGGGACAAGGCGGCGGCGGCGGACAGGGCGGTGGTGCACCCAAGGGCCCCGTGGATCTCCGGGCCGACGTGAACCGCAACGGCGCGATCGATCCCGCCGATGATCAGGGCGAAGACACCTGGGACGCCACGCACGGCGCGATCTTCCTCGCCAACGTCGACGACGACCAAGGTACCTGCCCCGCGAGCGGGCAAACGGACACGCAGCTGGTCGCGTGCAACGACGCGGCCGACACGGTCGTCAACGGCGAGGACGACCTCGCGGATCTCGCGCGTATCGTGGCCGCACCCTGGCCCGAAGCGTACGCCGACGCCGCCGGCACGTTCACGGTGAGCGCGCCCGAGTGGGTCCGGCTCTTCCGGAAAAACGAGGCCGGATCGTTCGAGCTCTTCGATGCGAACACGCCGCTCGGAAAGGACGATCTCGCGGCCGGGCTCGAGCTCGCGATCGAGGCGCGCGACATCGTGCGCGACGAGGCCACGTGGGACGGGTTCGTCGACGTCTCGCTCACGGTGACGGGCACCGATCCCTCGGGGACGGCGATGCCGGAGACGAAGGACACCGTGCGCCTGCGCGTCGCGCCCGTGCTCTTCCGCCACCACCTCGATCCGGCGCGCACCATCTACGCGACGAACGTCCAGGGCCAGGCCTCGTCCACCGCGTTCCGGACCGACATGAAGACGGCCATGCAGGCCGCGGGCCTGGCCGAGCCGCTGTACGAGTTCACGAACTCGGATCAGTGGATCCAGGACTTCTTCGAGACCGCATACACCTCGATGCCCAGCGCGGGCGGCAAGCAACACGTCATGCACGTGAACTTCCGCTCGGCGAACCACACGGGCAGCCTGCGTAGCGCCGGGCGTATCGTCTTCGCGCTCCGCGGCAAGGACTACGCCGGCCTCGCGCAGTTCGATCCCAACCACTCGAACGGCATGGACACGCTGAACTCGTTCGGGAACCTGGAGACCGTGCCGCCCTTCGCGCATGCCGGGAAAAACTACCCGAACGGACGCGTGCTGCGCGGTTCTACGAGCTCGTATTATCCCGACAAGAGCTTCGACCGCATGGTGAGCGCGCAGGGCGCGCAGCCCTTGCTTTACATCGACACGGAGTGGCTCCTCGTGGGGCACGTGGACGAGACGACGACGTTCGTCAAAGCGAACACGCCGCGCGGCTGGGCGCTCGGCCTGAACGACGTCGGGCTCGCGAAGAAGATGCTCG
>JANMGF010001308.1:0-1472 GCA_031374535.1 Polyangium sp. (in: bacteria) | reverse complement strand
AAAAATACCGCGGAACAGAACGCCCTGCTCCGTGCCTCCACCAAAGAGATTCACCAATTGCTCGACGAGCTCACGAGGTTTCACCATGGCCAAGAAGCAAGTCGCGGTTTCGCTCCGCAAGCCGCCGTCGCCTGATTCGATCGACGCATTCGTCAGCGGGGACGAACCGCCCGTGGATGCGGCCTTGCCGAAGCGCGCCCGTCGCGCGTCGACGAAATCGGTCTCTGCCGAGGCCGAGGTCTCGCCCGTCCCGCCGAGCGTCACGCCGGTTCCGACGAGCGGCGTGGTCTCGGTGGAGGCCCGTGAACGTGAAGAGGCCCCCCGGGCGCCCGCTGCGCCTGCGGCCTCGTCCGTCGCGCCCTCGCCTTTGCCCGAGCCTACGGTCGTCTCCGTCGTGGGAGGCGTGCCGCTTCGCCCGGTCACCATTTACCTCACGCAGGAGCTCGCCGAGCGCCTGACGTTCCATTGCATCCAGCACGACCGCGACGTGAGCAACGTGATCGGCGACGCCCTCACGAATCACCTCGCGCCGCGCCTCGGCGCCGGCACGGCCTCGTCCACCCGCGAGCCCTCCTCGGCGCCGCCCCCGCGTCCGTCTTCGTTCTGGGGGAGCCCGCCTTTCCCGCAGGTGGAATGGCCGCCCCGTCGCCTCGACCAGATCGTCGAGATCGGACGGATTCTCCTCAATGCCGTCCGCCGTCGTGGTTACGCCGCGAGCGCGTGATCGCGAGCACGCACGGCCGGCGTGGTCCGTGCCCGCGTGGTAGACTCGGGGACCCTCATGGCCCACCTACCGCCGGTCAACATCCTCGCCCCCGCATTCAAAGCGGACCCGTTTCCATTCTACGCTCGCCTCCGCGCCTCCGCGCCCGTGTATCCCACGAGGCTAAAGGACGGGCGCATGGCCTACCTCGTCACCCGGTACGACGACGTCGCGGCCGCCCTCAAGGACGCGCGTTTCGTCAAGGACCGCCACACCGTCCTCACCCCGGAGCAACACGCGAAGCAGCCGTGGGTCCCCGGCTTCCTGGCGCCGCTCGAGCGCAACATGCTCGACCTCGACGAGCCCGACCACCGGCGCCTGCGGAACCTCGTCCACAAAGCATTCACCCCGCGCATGGTCGACGACATGCGTCAGCGCGTGCAGCAAATCGCGGACGAGCTCCTGGCGAAGGTCGTGGCGCGCGGCCGGATGGATATCGTCCACGATTACGCGTTGCCGCTGCCGCTCACGGTGATCGCTGAGCTGCTCGGCATCCCGCCCGAGGTTCGTCCGAGGTTCCATCGCTTCTCGAGCGCGCTCATGCAGACGACCTCGAACCTGAAGATGATGCTCTCGCTCCCGCTGTTTTACGTGATGATGCGGTATCTCCGCGCGCTCATCGCGGAGAAACGCGCGCGGCCTGGCGAGGACCTTTTGACCGCCCTCGTGCAGGCGGAGGAGGAGGGGAGCCACCTCAGCGAGGACGAGC
>JANMGF010001307.1:0-1605 GCA_031374535.1 Polyangium sp. (in: bacteria) | reverse complement strand
CCTCGGTGTAATTGCCCACCACGGTCGCCGTGAACGCCGCCACGATGCTCGGCGGCCCCGCGGCGGCAGGCTTGTTGAAGTTCGCCACGATGGGCGTGCCCTGCACATCGACATGCCCGGGGAACGGATCCCCGTCGGGCGCCGTGCTGAACTCGCACTTGACGCGCGGCGAGAATTGCCCGGCGGCGATCACGTTGATACACGTCGCGTCGTTCGGCGGCGTCGCGCCTTCCCAGGGCACGCACGACTTCAGCGCAGGATCGCAGTACGTGTCGTTCTTGCAATCCGCGTCGCTACCGCACCCCGCGAGGGGCACGCATACGCCGTGCGAGCAGACCTGGGTCGTGGGATCGCAGGTCGGATCGCAGGTCCCCGAAAACCCGCCGCCCTGGCTCACGCCGACGCTGAACGTCCCGGCGTCGCCGCCCTGCCCGCCCATGCCGGTGCCGCCCGTCCCCGCGCCGCTCCCGCCCGTGGTGGGCCCCGTGCACCCCTCTGCCATCGCAGACAGGGCGAGCCCGAAGAAGCCCGCCGCAGCGAGCCAACGACCTTGCCTCGATATCTTTTTCATGAATCTCCCTCCTCGGGAAATCAATAATAATAAACCTGCACCACGTGCAGCGCGACGAGCACCGGCAGAGGCCAGAACACCACGAGATGCGCGCGCGACGAGAACAGGCGCCGGTCGCGCGCCGCGATCGGGTTCCATCGATGCGACACCGCCGTCACCGCGCCCGCGATGGCGCCGAGCACGCAGACGGCGAGGAAATCGATCGATAGCCAGAAATTCATGTGGTCGCCGAGCCGAAGGCCTGTGTGGACGACGAGCGCGAGCAGCGTCGAGGCCCCGATCACCCCGTGGATCGCCCGGAACATGGGCACGTCGAGCCACGAGAATCGCTTCCACCGCTTGCGGAGCGAGAGCACGAGGCTCACCACGCAGAGCCCGACGAGCACGTAGCCGGACACCTGCTTCAGCGTGTTGTCCGTGAAGATGCGCAGAGGACCGAGGCGGCCCGCGATCGTCGTCGGCGCCGGGATCGGCCGCGACGCGAGGGCGACGACCGACAGGAGGAACGCGCCGATCGACGCGATGAGAAGAGGGCGCACCCCCGACTCGGGCGGCGTGTCCTTGCGTGGCAACGAGACCAGCGTGTCCGGAGGCGCCGGGCGCTGCTCGGGCGGCAACATGCCCACCCGCTTCGGCGGCACCCAGCTCCGCCGCGACTGCACGAAGCCGTAGTCGTACACCCCTTCGTCGAGCGCCTTGAACGCCGCCTCCGCCTCCTCCGCGTACTCGTCCTCCTCGTCGTCGTCCTCGGGCTCGTCGTGGATCTCGGGCCCTTCGAAGAACATCGGGAGCGGCGGCAAGGGCGTGATCTGCAGGTCCTCGACCACGCGCGCAGGCTCGTCGAAGAGCGCGGGCGCGCGATCGGACGAGAGGCCGACCTCGACCTCGTCCTCGGGGAGCGCAGGGGGCGCCAGCGCGCGGATCGCCGCCTCGAGCCCGTCCGCATACGAAGGCGCAGGCGGACGCGAGGTCGCGCGAGGCTTGTGCCCAGGCGGGCGCGAGGACGGGGAGCGCTTGCTGCTCGGCGCGCTGCC
>JANMGF010001304.1:0-14893 GCA_031374535.1 Polyangium sp. (in: bacteria) | reverse complement strand
TTACATGCTGCTGGCGCTGACGGCGGTGGTGATCGTGGTGGCGGTGGAAACCGTGGGGATCGCGCTCGTGAGCTCGTTCGTGGTGATCCCGGCGGCGACGGCGAAGATGGTGGGCCGGAGCATCGGGCGGGTGGCGCTGCTCGCGATTGCCATTGGCGTGATCGGGTCGGCGATCGGATTGATTCTGTCGTACCACGCGAACGTGGCGAGCGGCGCGACGATCATCCTGACGCTGGGGGCGGTTTTTGGGGTCGCGCTGCTGTTCAAGAAGCGGTGAACCACATCCGCGCAAACACCCGGGGCCGCGTCTTCGAGAGTGGCCCATGCGCCTCCTCGTCGGACACGAGAATCGCGGCCAGGCCCACTGCGTCGTCCCGTTCGAACGTCCGCAGCGCGACGCGCACGCGTTCGCCCGCGAAGCTCGGCTTTCGGTAGGCGATCTCCGCGGCCCGCGCGAGGAGCAGGTTTTTCCGGCCTTGATCCCATAACCGCCGCAGCGCAGCCTCCACGAAGAGGCGCGGGTACACCAGCGAATTGACGTGCTGGTTCGAATCCGTATGGTCGAGCCCGAAGACCACGGGCGTCGGGTCGAGCGTGAATGCGTCGTCGACCCAGCGCGCGCCCGGCGGCAGCTCGCTCGACGCCTCCGGCGGACGCCACGCGTATCGATCGGGTGGCACCTCGGGCAAACCCGGCACGGAGAGGCGCGTGATCTTGCGCGCCTCGGGCGGGCCGAACGGGCGCGTGATCACGTGTTCGGCGAAGATCCGCGCGGCCAGCAGCCGTTCTCCCGCGTTTTTCGGCGCAGGCCCGTGCATGCGGCCCGCCTCGCCGTACACGCAACACCACATGTTGAGCACGAGCCGCTCCACCGCGCCGTCCCCGCCCACGGTGTGCGCGATCTGGAATCTTCCTTCGCCTTCGACCTTCGACAACACCGAGATCGGACTGTCGCCGCCTTCGAGCGCGAAACGGCTCAGGATCGGGACGATTCCCTCCGCTGCGAGCGCGACCATCGCGCCCTGCTGCCACACGGCCCGCCATACCGAGGGCCCGAGCACCACGGGCATCGCCTCGAGCAGGAGGTTTCCGTTCTGGCTGATGTCCTCGTAACGCAGAACGAGCGGTCCGGATGCGTGTTGGGCCTCCGGGACCTCGGGTTCCTCGGGGATGAACGTCATGGCGGCCGAGATGTAGCAACCTTCGGCCATGCCGCCCGTGACAATTGTTGCAGGACGCCATTCCGGGTGAGGCGCGGCTCCTGTAAGCTCGTCCGCGGGAGGGATCGCCATGCGCGCTCGCCTGACTCGTTCGCCCGTCTTGCGTCGTATTCTTCGTACCTTTGGCCTCGCCGCCACCGTGACCGCGGCGGCTTCGTGCCACGAGGGCATCGATACCACCCGGATTGCGCCGCCGAAGGCCACGCTCGGAGACGACCTTTACGGCGTGCTCTGCGACCGTATCGGCGCGGGATCCCTCACCGACGACCTCACGGGCGGGTCGTACCACGCGGTCTGCCACTACTCGAACCAGGGGACCTACGCGGACACGGTCGACGCGAGTTTCCTGCCGATCGTGCGCGGCGCCGAGCAAGAGAAGGCGCGCGCGCTGGGGATCGCCAAGGTCGAGGCCATGGCGCGGCGGCGCAGCGATCTCGTCCAGGCGTTCAACGCGATCTTCCCCGACGTCGAGATCGACGACACGTCGACCGAGGCCGAGGGCGACAAGGTGCGGCTGCACGACGCGTTGCTCTCGTTCAGCCAGAACCTCTCGCGTCTGTACGAGTCGAATCCGTTTGAGCCCCAAGGGACGCCCACGGTGCCCGCCTCGACGCGCGCGCTCGGCGAGGTCTTCGCTTCGTTCGTGGACAGCGAGCCTGCGCGGAAGGCTTTCTCGACGATATGGGGGCGGCAAGGCTACAGACCGATGGGTGCGGCGCTCGGCGCGACGCGGCCCTTGCTTTCATATCCGCGCCTGCGCCCGCTGCTCGGGAGTGCGCTCGACGTGCTCGCGCCCGAGGGCGTGATGGCGCCCGAGCTCACGCAGATCCTGCGCGTCGTGGAGCGGGATCTCGCGACGGTCAAGCCGAAGATCTCGCCGCTCGCGCCGATCACGGTGGACGCGGCGAAGGCGCAGCCGAGCCGGCCGATGGAGACGCTCGAGCTCCTCGCGCGGGTGATGCTCGACGAGCACCCGCGGTACGCGAAGGATCAAGCGGCGCCCTCGACGTGGATCGCGCGGCGGGATCGGCGCGGCTTCGTGGTGCCTTTCGGCAACGTGCCGGGGCAAGCGGGTACGGTGCCCGCGCCCTTCGCCGATACGAACGGCGACGGTCTGGCGGACACGGACGAGTTCGGGCAGTTCGTCACCAACATCAACATGCCGGTCGCGTCGCTCCCGCCCTTCAGCCCGCAAGGGACGACGGGCACGGATGCGTTGGGTCGTCCCGAGCCTTCGGTGTACGCGTACGTCGACACGTCGCGCACGTTGATCGGCGCGATCGCGCAGGACCTCGCGCCGCTCGTGGACGCGACGCAGTACGCGCCGAACGCGGGCGAGGATGCCTGGCAGGACGAACGCGAGACGCTGATGTACGCGGTCGCGGGCGCGACGATGATGCTCGGGGATCGCGAGGACGCGGTCTACGATCTCGAGACCGAAGAGGTGAAGCCCGCGGGGACCGCGTGTGCGTCGTGTATTCCGTATCGGCGTTTCAAGGGTGAGACCTCGCCGCTGCCGGACCTCGCGCATGCGCTCGGGCAGATCCTGGCGGATCCGGACTCGGATGCGACGGTGCTCGGGCTCATCGATCTCGTGGAGAACCACGAGGCGGAAGTTGCGCGGCTGCTCGGCGCGGCGCTGAAGATCCGGCAGATCGCGATCCAGCACGATCTGTACGCGGCGCAAGGCGCGGAGAAGCTCGCGCAGATTCCGTACGAGACGCCGATCTGGGACGAGATCGCCGAGGTGATGGGGCGCATCACGCAGCGGCCGGGGCTCACGGCGAAGCTCATCGGATCGTTCGCGGATCCGCAGTTCGTGTTTCCGACGGGGGGCGTTTCGCACATGGGCGAGTCGCTCGCGCGCTTCATGACGAACCGCGACGAGATGACGTACTACGACGACGACCTCAATGGTCCGGCGTGGAACCTGACGACGATGAACACGCTCGATCCGTCGACGCCCGTCGATCGGACGAAGCCGCTCGGCGGGGAGAACCGCTCGAGCTGGGAGCGGACGCTCGACATCATCCACCACGCGAACAACGTGAAGGCGTGCAACAAGCAGGGCGCGAAGGTGAACGCGGCGATCGGCGGGCTCTCGATCTCGTGGCCGATCATCGGCAGCTACGACGAATGCGAGCTGCTCTCGTTCGAGAACCTCGCGGTGTTTTACCTGGACTCGGTCCTGCCGCCCGACCACCCGAAGCGCTCCGAGTTCAAGATCAAATCGGGCGTGCTCGATGGGATCCTGAACTTCCTCGGCGTCTTCACGAGCAAGGACGCGCTCTTCGAAGAATCCTCGGGGATCGACGGCCTCACGCTCCACCCGGAGGCGAAGGCGCTCAATCGATTGGTGTTTTTCGGGGCCACCTCGGACCAGTTCAACCTGCTCCCGGACCTCGATCTGTTCATCCTCGGGGGGAACACCAAAAACAAGAAGACGAACGATTTCATCTCGGGCTTGATCGAGCCCGTCCCCACGGTCGTTTGTCCGCAGACCCAGCTCGGGACACGGAAATGCGGGGAGTCGGTCGACGTCCTGCGGCTCCGCGGGAAAAACACGCTTTTCCTGCTCGAACGTTTCGGATTTTACGAGTACCTGCGCCCGCTGGTCCGCACGTTCGCGAACGCGACGTGTAACGCGGCCGAGTCGCAATGCGATACGCAAAACGGCCAGTTCGTGGACGACGGCGAGGTCATGCTGCTCGACCTCATCGAGACGATGAAGCGCCACTGGCCCGGGCCGGATCACGGGGCGGAGTGTGATTCGAGCGGGGATGGCCAGACAAACCCGCTGTATTGCTCGGGCGCTGGCGTGAACACGTACGAGCCGATCCTGGCCGACGCGTTCATGACGGATATCGTGCCTGCGCTCCACGAGTTCTCGAAGGCGATGCGGGACGTCTCGAAGATCACGGTCGCGCGCGGGCCGAAGGCGGGGCAGGTCATGACGGGCGCCGACGTGCTCGAGAAGACCGCGCAGATCCTTTTTGATCCGACGTACGCCACGGCCGCGGGGATCGTGGATCGGAAGGGCAACAAGGGCACGAAGTGGGTGGACGGGACGCCGCAGGCCCAGCACACGGTGTTCACGTTGTTCGCCGACGGGCTGCACGCCATGGATTTGCGGTTCGATGACGCTTGTGGTTGCACGGGCAAAGCGGGGCAGGAGCTGTCCGATTGCCAGGCAGCCTACGAGACGTGCAAGGCGGACGCGGATCGGCGCAAGGGGCAATGGAAGCGGGCGCGCTCGCAGATCGTCGACCAGTTCCTCGCCGTGGAAGGCGAGGGGCCGGGCGCGAAGTTCGCGAACCAGGCGATCCCGCAGGCGCTCTCGACGACGTTGCGCGCCTTCCGCGAGCAGGTGAACGCGCATTGCCCGGATCGTGAGAATGGGACGCCGTGCACCTGGGCCAAGGTGGAGCTCGGCAAGACGGTGTCCGATGGGCTCGGGAGCCCGATGACGGCCGCGCTGGTGGACCTCTTGGAGAAGATCCGGCAGGACGAGACGGCGCGGCGTGAGCTCGAGCGGCTGCTCGATCATCTGCTTTCGGCCGGGAGCGAGGGGCAAGCGTTCGAGGCGACATTGTCATCGCTCGCGGACGCCTTGCAGGTGCTGCTCGCCGACGCCGAGCTTGCGCCCCTTTTGAATGCGGCGGCCCCGGGCGCGCGACCCGAGGACGAGACCGGGAAGAAGGGCGCATTGCCGGCGGCGCTTTCGCTCTTGAAGGCGCTCAATTCGGACGAGTACGACAGGTACCACGTGATGGATCACGTGCTGCCGAACCTGGTGACGCCGATGGCGCCTGTGAATGGCGTGGCCAGGCCGTCGCCGCTCGAAGTGGTCATGGACACGGTGGCCGAGGTGAGCCGCATCGACGCCGCCACGGGCAAGGATCCGCTCGCGCCCACCGATTACGAGACGATCTTCAGCTCCGCGCGTGATTTCCTGACGAGCGAGACGCGCGGGCTCGAGCAGATCTACACCATCGTCCAGAAGCGACCCCGCGAATGACCCGTGAAATGCGTTTCCCGAAGCGTGCCGTCGTCCTCGGCGCGCTGTCGGCGGTTTTCCTCGGCCTGATCGCGCCTCCCGCCGATGCGGCAGGCCTTTACCTGTCGGAGCGCGGGGTACGTCCGCTCGGGCGGGGAGGGGCGTTCGTCGCGGGTGCCGATGATCTCGGCGCCATGGTCTACAACCCGGCGGGGCTCTTCGACGCCGGGAAAAGCGTGCTTTTCGACGCGAGTTACGTGCATTTCTCGAGCGAATACACGCGACGCACGGTCGTGAGGCAGACGGATCCGAACACGGGGGAGACCGTCGGCGAGAGTATCCAGACGCTCGACCCGGTGCAGGGAAGCGCGCCATTTTTGCCGATTCCGACGCTCGGCTTCTCGTTCGTCCCGCACGAGAAGTGGGTGGTGGGCTTCGGGCTGTGGGCGCCTTATGCAGGGATCGCGACGTATCCGGACACGGTGAATGGAAGGCCCGCGCCGCAGCGGTATTCGCTCCTTTCGCTCGAGGGGTCGGTGCTCGCGGTGGCCGGCGCGTACGCGGCGTACTCGCCGACGCCGAATTTGCGGATCGGCGCGGGCGTCGAGGTGCTCGCCGGTACGTTCCGGAGCACGGTGGTGTTTTCGGGATGCGTGCCGGACAGGTTTTTCTGCGCGCCGGAGCAGCCGGAATGGGACGTGCTCGCGGAGCTCGCGGTGGGGCCGATCGTGGCGCCGTCGGCGAACGCGGGCGTGATTTACATCCCGCACCCCAAGGTGAGGATAGGTTTGTCGGGGCATTTGCCTTTCTGGGTGCGATCGAGCGGGACGATCCGGACGCGGCTGCCGTCGGCGGCGCCGTTCGCGACGGCGAGGCAGGAGGGCGAGGACGCGGACGTGGCCTTCGAGCTGCCGTGGAACCTGCGGGCCGGGGTGGAGGTGCGGCCGGTCGAGAAGCTGCGGGTGGAGGCGGCGCTCGCCTACGACGACTGGGGTGTACACGACAGCATTCGCGTGGATCCGAACGGGGTCGCGCTGAAAAACATCGTGGGTTTTCCCGAGACGTATTACCTGCCGCCTGTGAACCTGCCGCGGAGCTTCCAGGGCGCGTTCTCGGCGCAGGTCGGCGGTGAATACGCGATTGCCGTGGGGAAGGCGCGGCTCGACGTTCGGGCGGGCCTGCGGTTCGAGACGAGCGCGGTGCCGAACGCGTATGTTTCGGTGTTGACGATCGATTCGAACAAGCTCACGCCGTCGATCGGCGCGGGGCTCCACGTGGGGCCGATCCGGCTCGACATGGTGGTCGCGCACGCGTTCATGTTCACGCAGGACGTGGATCCGAGGGAAGGGAAGATCTCGCAGGTGAGCCCGCTCGTGGCGAATCCGCCGCCCAGGCCCAACATCATCAATGGGGGGACGTACGCGGCGAGCGCGACGATCATCGGGCTCGGAGCGATGTATACGTTCGGGAAGGCGGCTCCGGCGAAGGCCGCGGCGACGGGGACCGGGAGCGGGACGTAGCCTTCAGCCCGTCTTTTGGCTTCCGATCTTTTCCGCGATCTTCTCCAGCCGTTCGAGCGACTTTCGCAGGTCGCTCCGATAGGCATGGTCGTCGGTGTGGACGAGCTCGGTCCGCATCTCGTGCAGCCGGATGTCGAGCGCCGTTCGGAGCTCCTGGGCCTCTTCGTCCGCGATCTCGAGGTTCATGCGTAGACGTATGGAGCCGCGGCGCATGGGTGAAAAGAGGGGGGCGGCGGAAAATCCCGGGGCTGCCCGTCTGGTTGTTACGCGTTTCATGGTAGGATTCGGGAATGAATCCCGACGTCAACCAGACTCAGGCGGGGGTTTTCGAACAGGACAGGAAGCGGCGGGAACGTTGCCTCATGTATGTGCGTGAGCACGCCGCGGGACACGTGGAAGGGCTCTTTCGGCAGGACAGCATGGTGCGTCGAATCTGGCGGGAGGGAGCCGTCCTGGCTGCCATTCCGCCGGCGGTGGTCCTCGAGGTCCTCTTGCCCGAGGTGGCGGAGGCGGTCGGGCGATACAGCGATTATCAGAAGAAGCTCATGGCGCGGACGCGGCGGACGATCTTCGCCATGCACGCGCTGACCTTCGGCGATCTGGAGATGGCGCTCGAGGTGGGAGGGATCATCTTCAAGCTGCACGAGCGCGTCCACGGTTCGATTTCCGAGCGGTCGAGCTTGCAGCGGGTAGGGCAGGGGTACCGGGCAAACGATCCGGCGGCGATGACATGGGTCTTCGCCACGCTGGTGCGGGGGGCTTTGAACGCGTACGCGACGATCGTGGAGCCGCTCGATCGTGCCGAGCGCGACCAGTTTTACGAGGAATCAAAGCTGTCGGGCGCGATCCTGGGCATTTTGCCCGAAGAATTGCCGCCCGATTGGGAGAGCTTCGAGCGTTATTTCGAGGGGATGGTCGACGAGGCCCTCGAGCTCGGGGACATGGCGCGTGATATCCTGGGGGTGCTCTTCGGGCCGCCGTACATGCGCGGGGTCGCGAGGCTTTGCGCGGGTCTTTTGCCGGAGCGGTGGAGGAGCGCGGTGGGTTTGCCCTGGGACGCGACGGCCGAGCGCGCGTACGAGCGTGCCCTCGGCGTGATGCGCGCGTCGAAACGCCTGCCGGCGGGGCTCAGGTACGTGCCTGCGTGGCATCAGGCGGCGGCGCGGATCGAGGCGGCGGGCGGGGGCGAATTGTCCACGTCGACGCGGATCGTGCGGACGCTCGATCAGCGCGGATGGATTCCCGCGGGGCTCGTGCCGCCGTCGCGGATCATGCGTCGTCGCCCGGGGATCGACAACAAATAGCAACTTCCATCGTCGGAGATACCATGCGAAAACTCAAGTATCACGTCGCCATCACAGCGGATGGCTTCATCGCCCGCGAAGACGACTCGTTCGATTGTTTTTCGCAGGAAGGTGACCACGTCGCCGATTACTTCGCGTCGTTCGCGGGTTACGACACGATCGTGATGGGCCGGCGCACGTACGACATCGGGCTGAAGGTCGGGGTCACCGATCCGTATCCGAACCTGGAGACGTACGTCTTCTCGCGGACGCTGAAGGAGAGCCCCAACCCGCGCGTGAAGGTCGTCGCGGAGGACGTTGCCTCGGTGATCCGGCAGCTCAAAGCACAGGAGGGCAAGTCCATTTACCTGTGTGGTGGTGGGATTTTGGCGGGGAAACTCCTGGGCGAGGGGCTCGTCGACGAGGTGATCCTGAAGCTGAACCCGCTCCTGCTCGGCGCCGGTATTCCGGTCGTGTCGAGTCTGCTCGGGCCGGTGAACCTGGAGCTCCTGTCGACCAAGGTGTACCGCAATGGTGTCCTGCTCTTGCAGTACGCGGTCCGCTGAGCGGGCTCGTCTGGGCCGACGCCTCAGACCCGCCGGATCTCGGCCATCGACATGCGCGCGAAGCGGAGAACGAGCACGATCGCCACCAGAAAAAGCGCCGCCGTGAGCCCCCACCAGATCCCGACCGCGCCCATGTCGAACCCGAATCCGAGCACGAGGGCGACGGGAAGGCCAAACGCGTAATACCCCATCACGTTGGCATTCCGCGGCGAAGTCGTATCCCCCACGCCGCGGAGGGCACCGGCCGCGACCGCCTGCGCGCCGTCGGCGAGCTGGAAGATGGCCGCGATGCGAATCAGCGGGACGGCCGCGGCAATGACGTCGGGTTTGTCCGTGAGGATCCGCGCGCAAAGCGTGGGCGCCGCGGCGAAGATCAGCGCCGAGACGCCCATCACGGCCGTGGTCGCGCAGATCCCGATGAGGCCGGCGTGGCGGGCGCCGGGTTTGTCGTCACGACCGACCGCGCGCCCGACGAGGACGGAGGTCGCGTTGGAAAGGCCGAGCGCGACGGTGAACGAGAGGCTCGCGAGGCTCAACGCGACCTGATGACCCGCAGCCGCCGCAGGGCCGATCCATCCGGTGAAGATGCCCGCGACCGAGAAGGCGCCGACCTCCGCGAGCAGGTGCGTGCCGATGGGCCAGCCGAGGCGCACGATCGCGCGGGTCGTCGGAGGATCGGCGCGAAGTTCCTTCCTGCGCACCGGGCCGTCGCGCAGGGCGATCTCCCGGAACACGATGAAGAAGGTCACGAGCGAGGCGAGGCTCGAGGCGAGGCCCGAGCCGAGGACACCGAGCGGGGGCAAACCGAGGCGCGGCAAGCCGAAGTACGCGATGCCGTCGTCGCCGTAGATGAAAAGGATGTTGCCGAGGAAGTTCGTGATGTTCGCGGCGACGGCGGCCCAGAGGAGGGCACGCGTGAAACCAAGCGCCTGGAGGTAGGTGCGGCAGGCGACGGCCAGCAAGAAGGGGACGACGTTGGGGAGGCGGCCGAGCATGAAGTGCAAGACGAGGCGCGAGGTCTCGGCGTCGATGCCGGCGCGGCCAATGAAGAGGCCGGCGAGCACGATGAGCGCCATGCAGGGGAGCGACAGGAAAAAGGCGATGCGCAGGGATTGTCCGAGCACGACGCGGGTGCGGGTCCGGTCGCCCGCGCCTTCGGCCTGGGACACGAGTGGATCCATGCCGAGGACGACGCCCATGCCGAGCACGGTGATGGTGAAGAAGATGCCGTTGCCGATGCCGACCGCGGCGAGCGAGGTGGCGCCGAGGCGGCCGACCATGGCGGTGTCGACGAACCCGAGGAGGTGGTTGGCGACGAAGCTCAGGGTGATGGGGCCGCCGAGGACGGCGAGCTCGCGCAGATCGGCGCGCAGGTCACGCGGCGCTTCGCCGGGCATTCCGCCTTCGACGCGGGCGACTCTCGAGACCGGGGCTGCCTCCATGAGGGGCCGGGGTATAGCGCCGTCCGTGCAGCCGTGCCCGACGATTCCGTGCCTTATGGATCAGGCCGCGATACGCTCGGCGATCGTACGCACGTCGAGCTGCGTGTAGTCCTTCTCGATCCACGCGGTGACGGCTTCCAGGACGTGGTTCGTATGTGTGCCGAGCGCGCCGCGCAGGAGGCCGAGGAACTTCGGCGGAGCGGCGATCACGAGATCGTCGAAGGTGTGCTCGTCCTTGCCGTGGGCGAGCTTGTCGACGAGCGTGCGGGCGAACTTTTCGGCCTCGACCTCCTTGGGGTCGGTCCGGTACTCCATGCCGCTCCGGGCCGTGCTCCTGTGGCCGCTCGATATCGACCGGCCGGGTTTGTCTGCCATGAGGTCGCGGTTCATCGCGCGGCTCTCCGGGTGCTCGAGCTCCTCGATGAGCGCGAGCGCGGCGTCCTCGCCCTCCTTCCGGTACAGGCGAGCGCGGCTCGCGTCGGCGACCAGGACGAACGTGATCTTTTCCTTTTCGTGAGCGCGTTGTTCTCGCAAGCGTTCCTCCTGCGCGCTTTTTGCGGCGCGACGCGGGGAACATGGAGTGGGGAGTCGCGTGCGGCAATGGGCGCGAAGGGCGCGTCGCCCGACGGGGGAGCGCGGGCGTGCTTGACGTGGCGAAGCCGGGGGACTAGGCCGCGGGTGCTTCGAGCGTGAAGCGAGAAGCGAGGAAGAGATCCGCATGAGCCTGACTGGGAAGCAGCGCCGCCATTTGCGAGCGCTCGGCCATCACCTGGATCCCGTGGTCCAGCTTGGAAAACACGGGCTGAACGAGGGGACCGTCGCCGCCGTCGACCAGGCGCTCGAGCAACACGAGCTCGTGAAGGTCCGCATCGGGACCGAGTGCCCCGACGAGCGCGGCGACCTCGCCGAGAAGCTCCCGTCCTCGGCGAAGGCCGAGCTCGTCCAGCTGCTCGGCCGGACGCTCCTGCTCTACCGGCGTAACCCCAAGGAGCCGAAGATCAAGTTGCCGAAGGACTGAGCGCGGTCGCGGGAATCCGAGGGGCGCCCTACGCACCCGTCCATCCTGCCCCAACGAAGGTGAGTACCAGCACGCCCAGCGCCCCTGGCACGAAGCTCCGGCATTACTGCGCTTTCGCCCCGCCCCGCTGCAACCACCGCGTGACCTCGTGGTCGAGTCCGGGCGAACGATCCACCCCTGAGACGTCCCAGCCCTCGCTGGCCTCCTTTCCGCCGGACCCTTCCGTGCAGGCGAGCGGCTCCTTGCGCGGCGTGTAGGTGAAGGGCTCGAAATCGGGCGTCGACGTGAACATGTCGAGCGGCAAGCCCGCGCGCGCGACCTGCACGTTCGGGTAGGGCAAACCATAGACGTGCGCGATGATCTTGTGGATCGAGGACACGTCGATGTTCGTCTTGCTCGTGTATCCCTTCTTCACCCACGGTGAGGCGACGAGCAGCAGCGTGCGGTGCGCGTCCACGTGATCGCCCCCCTGGGCCGTGTCGTCCTCGAGCACGAAGACGAGCGACGAGGGCCAGAGCGGGCTGTGCGAGATCGCGTCGACGACCATCCCCGTGGCCTCGTCATTCACCGCGATCATCACCTCCGGCAGGGGCTTGCCGGGCGTCACGCCGAGGGCGTGGTCGTTCGGCAGCGTCATCAAGACGACCTTGCCGAGATCGCAGCGCACGCGCGCGCGCCCGGCCACATAGCAGGCTTTTTCATTGTCAGGCCACGCGACCGAGGCGACAAACCCACCGGGGTAATTGAAATCGAGCGCCGAGCGCCCGGGAAGTGACACCTCGGGCAAACCCTGGTTCTCGCCGAGGATGTCGTGGGGAATTCCGGCGTTCGCGAGCCAGTCGAAGAGCCCCCCCTCCTCGGGCCGGCCAACGTCGTAAATGCCGCCGATCTCCGTCGCCACGCGCATGTCCGCGCGGCCGTACCCGGACTGCGTCCAGGTGCGCTCGCTGAAATCGGTCGACCGGCCGTAGACGGTCCACGTGTGTCCGAGAATCGAGATCTCCGCGGCCGTGTAGAAGTTGTCGGAGACGACGAAGCGACCGGCGAGCGAGCGCAAATTCGTCCATATGCGGGCCATGTCTTCGCCGCTTGGCTTCAGCGTGAGCTTCGGATCGCCGTTCACGCCCGGGTAGTCGCCGAGCAGGGCATCGAACGTCTTGTTCTCGCGGATCACGATGAAGATGTGCTCGAGGACCGGCGAGGGGCCCTCCTCGTTCGTCGCGGGAATGGGGAAATCGCGCACGCCGGCCGGGCAATCGATCACGGGGTGGCCGGGAAGCGCGCCCACGTCCGCGTCTTTCTGGAAGGAAGCGTCGAGCGCCGCTATCGCGCCCTCGGAGAGCAGCGGGACGTGCTGCACGCCGCTCTCCGTGCGTTCATAGACCTGGGCTCCCGTCGCCTCGGGGTCGTCCTCCGGCTCCCCTCCGTCGCCGCGCAAGCTCGTGACGACGAGGCCGCCGTCCCCCTGCACCACGACGCCCGAGGGCCACCACAACGTTGGGATTCGACCGATGGGCGAGAGCGAGGGCGGATTCATCGCGGTGTCGACCGAATAGGCGGCGACGGCGCTCACGCCCGAGAGCGCGACGTAGAGCCGCTTCGACACGGCATCGTAATCGAGCGTCGTCGGCTCGAGCCCGCGTTCGGCGGACGGATCCACGGGCACCTCGTGCGTCGTGCCCGAGACCCGGTCGACGAGCGTGAGCCCGTCGCCGAGCCCGTTCGCCACGACCATCCAGCGCCCGTCGAGGAACGCGACGCCGCCCGGTGCCTTGCCCGTCGAGAAGACCCGCGTCTTCGCCGGCCCCCCCGGCGCGAGCAGATCCACCTCGGCGACGCCGCGGTCGTTCCACAGCGACACGTAGACGTACTGGCCCATGGGATCGTTCCGATCGAAGGAGACGCCGAACGTCTCGCGCGCGCCGAGCTCCGCCTCCCCCAGCGTCGCGCCGTACATCGCGCTCGCCGGGTCCACGTTGAAGACGAGCAGCCTCTTTTCGCGCACGGACGAGGTGGCGAGGCGCATCCCATCCGCCGATACCGCGACACCCGAGGCGAACCATGGCCCCGCCGCGCCGGTCGGGCCCTTGCCGGGCGGGAGCACGATCGAGCGCGCGTCGTCGCGGCTTACCGTCTTCGCCGCGATATCGACCGAGAATGCCTGGATGACCCCGTCGTTCGTCGCGACATACGCGCGGTCTGGCCCGGCGAACGCGACGCCCCAGTTCAGCGTCGCCGGGCGCGGAAAGACCACCCTCGAGGTGACCGGATCCTGGCCGGCGGCGAGCCGGGCCGTATCGACGAGCCGCACGACGTGATCGAGCGCGCTCGTGTCCACCGTCAGGACGAGGGACGTGTCGGGGATCGGGGCGATGCCAGAGGTCATGCCGCCGAGCACCTCGGGCTCCGAGAAGATCCACGCTCTCCCCGCGGGCCGGGAGCGCGCGCCGCCGGGGCGGATCGTCACCGCGGGATTGTCGGGATCGACGCCCGTGTACTTCGCGGCCTCGCCGCTCGGCGTCGTGGCGACGCACTGTCCTTGCTTCGCGGCCGGCGGTTTACCGTCCCAGGCGGGGCACGTCTCGGCGTGGGGTATTTTCGACCATGCGTCGAGGCTCGGGCACGCATAGGCCGAGCCGCGCTCGGCGCAGGCGTCGGTCACGGAGCAATCATAGGCGCAGGAGCGCGGGGGGACGGCAAACTCCAAGGGATCGCCCGGAACGCCCGTCGAGCCGCTCGTTCCGCCTGGCGTTCGGTCATCGCTCCCGCAAGCGACGAGCATGAAAAGGAGCGGGGAAAGACACCCGAGCGAGGCGCCGCGGAGGCGGTGGAGCATGCCTCCAGCTAGTCTGGTCGTGCGGTAGAAATCAATCGTTTTCTGCGGTGTGGTTCACCGTCGGGTAGGATGGCGGGGCGGCGGCGAGGATGGGAAAAGCGGAGCAAAGAGTCGGTGAACAACGGCAGGTGCAGGGGCGCCACAGCCGCGGGACGTCGTGTATCGACAAAACGAAAGAGCGCTCAGCCGGGCGGTCTCATTCGTCCCCCGCCCAGCGTGGCCGAGCGGGAGCGCGAGCCCAGGCGAGGATCAGGTTGTCGGGGACTTCTTGCGAGGACCGGTGGCCATGAAGTCCACGACCGACTGGAGTTCGGCGGCGACGTCGGGCATACGTTCGCCTATGGACGAGAGCACGCCATAATACGCGAGGAACGCCTCCCACCCCTCCGAGCCGGCTTGCGTGCCCGTGTCCTCGGCGAGCTGCAAGGCTACGCGGAGCTCCTCCTCGATCGGCTGGAGTTGCTTCGAGAGGGCGAGGTCGTTCTCGAGGCCCGCGAGCGGGATGTTTTTCAGCGAGACGCCGTGCTTCTTGGCAAGGTCGAGCACGCGCTGGATGTGCGATTCCGCGCCTCGACGTTGCCTCAGCGTGCGCTTGCGGTCTTCGACCGTGAGCGTAATTCCATGCGTCTTGAGTTTCTCGACGATGGCCTTTACCTGGGTGAGCAGCTGGGCGTGCTCCTCGGTCGTCAGAAGTTTGTCGCCTACTTTGTTGTCCATGCGTGAACCTTCCTCGCTTTCGTGGACATCGTACGCATCCTGGGTCGGCGTTGCCAGGCGATCGAGGGGGGCATGGTTCGCCCTGCGGGGGCCGACGATCGGCCCTCGAGAGGCGAACCATCGACGCTTGCGGGGCGAAGGGTTGGCCGTCGGGGGGCGAAGGGTTGCTTCCTGGGAGGCGAAGCGTTGGTCTCCTCGGGAGGCGTGGGAGGCGGGGGGCCCCCCCCGGCCCCCCCCGGGGCGGGCCGCCCCCCCCACCCCCCCCCCCGGCCCGCCCCGGCCCAAAGGGTGTAA
>JANMGF010001272.1:0-2322 GCA_031374535.1 Polyangium sp. (in: bacteria) | reverse complement strand
TGGCCGAAGCGCAGCGCAGGGAGTCGGAATGGGCGGGAAGCAGGGTCGACGAGGGAGCGGGCAGCCTCACTCAACGTTTCTTGCCGCCAGCTTGATCGGCCTCGATGACCGTAGATGATTGCTTGCGCTCGTTACTCCGCGCAATCATCGACATGATGATCGATGTCGTGGTCCTGCTGCGAAAGATCGTCCTCAATGCCTCATAGACTTCCCCTGGTGTCGAAGCCGACGAGTAGCCCTGGTCGAACTCGCGCCAATATATATCGATGGGATAGACGAGTGAGAGGGCGTGGCCACACTCGAACAGCCGTAACCTGTAGCCATCGAGCGCAGGTGCTATCAGATCGAACTGGTATAGCTCCTGTGCCTTGTCATTGTCCGTGAGGCTGCGAACCTCGGCCTCGATGAGCCCCTTTGTCTTGTCATGAAGACGGTTCGCCTGAATCCGGAGAATGGCAATCGGGGTCGGAACTTCCGTCGTTTGAATTTCGTCAGGCCAGAGGTCGGGGATTTCGTCTTGCATGATGGCTACCTGTCAGGATGGAGTCGGAAGAAGAGCGGTAAGTGATCCGATGCCATGACCGAGTCCGGGGTTCCGCCTGGGGTCAGGAGAGTTCCAGAACCGTCGTGATCGAGGATCCGGAGATCCTTCAGCCAGTGCATGATATCCGGCCGCAGGAGGACCTGATCGAAGACGTTCCAGAAATACGAAACGGGCGTTGACTTCGCATAATAGTAAGTCCCTGGCGGCCCGTCGGTCCTGTCACCGAAATAGGACCACATCGGATTGTAGAAATATCGATATTCTCGAGAGGATACGGTCCTCTTGGCGTTTGCCGCGATAGCGCGAGTCATGACGGCATGAAGGCCACCTGCAGCGACGATCCCTTTTTCGAAAGGATTCATGTTGAAATCGCCAACCAGAACGGTCCGATGGTTATCGAACCTACGCTCCTGCTCAGCAATGTCCGTCGCTAGGCTCATCGCTGTAAACAGCTGATCGTCGTCTGTCCAGTGCAGCTTGCTCTGAAGGTGAGTGAGCGCAACGAGAATATCGACCCGACGTTCGGGCAGCAAGAGGCGCTGGATCGTCAAGCGACCGGAGATGTCATCGAATACAGGACGGAGCGAGCCTTCTTCGAGGCTCGTCAGGATGTGCAGCCTATGTACGGGGCTGGACGCGCTGTGGAACCGCCTCTGTGTTCGGCTGGTCAGAGCGCGGCAAACCTCCACCGGGTCTTCGGCAGACTCCGCGAGCATGACGATATTGATCTCATGCTTCGCGATGATGCTCGCCAGCCGGTCCCAGAGAGGTTTCTTGTTCAGATTCCAGAAAAGAAAGGACAAGTTCAAGGCGCCAGGATGAACCCTAACCCAAGGTGCATGTCTCGGTCAACCGAAGGAGCTGGACCGCCGTCGGGGCTCCGGATGTAGGCTGAGCGGACAGCCGGGCTCCGCCTGCATCGCTGGTCCAGCGCATGCATCAATGCCCCCCCGGCCCAGCCGTCGTCGGCCCGACGTCGTGCGCAAAAAAGAGCCGTTCATCTCCATACCGTGAAGCCACGAACGGGCTCTCCAGCCATAGCTCTCCCACGGCCACCGCCGGCTTTTCGAGCTTCGGCGCAAGGTGGACCTCGAACAGCTTGATCCCCGCCTTCATCCGCCCGAGCGATACCCGGAAATCGTTCGCGTCCGGGCAGGCGCCGCGCGCCTCGTTCGTCGGGTGGAACTCGATACGGTCGGGCACCACCGGGCTTTCAGGAGCCGTCCCGTCCGCGTGTTTCCCCGCGAGGTGGTGCAGGGGCAGGTACACCGAATAAAGCCGCGTGCCTCCGAGCGCGCTCGCCGCCTTCTGGAACGCGCCCTGCACGAGCTTGCCGTCGAACTCCTTCGCGGGCATGGTCGCGTTGCAATACGTGCTCGAAAAACAGCCGAGATCGCCCTTCTCGCGATAGTCGTTCGGGAGCGCCAAGAGGTTCAACGAGGGCCCGCCGTCCACCAGGAACTTCAGCGCGATCGAGGGCAGGAAGCTCCCTCCCCCCTTCGCATCCGAGAAACGCAGGAGCGCAGCGCCGCCCTTCTGGAGCACACCCGTGTACGGGTGGGAGGCCGTGATCTTCAGCGAGACACGCGCGCAGGCGCCGTACGTGTGCACGAGCTTCGGACGATCGGGGGGCAGCTCGTCGCCGGGGAGCTCGAACGAGCCCTTGTTGTATTCGACGCTGAAGAGCTTGCGTCGACCCCAGGGACCCGGAACACGCGTGGGGAGCGCGCCTTCCGGGTACGGGTCGGAATTCACGCGGGCCCAGAGCGCGTCGAGCT
>JANMGF010001270.1:0-7397 GCA_031374535.1 Polyangium sp. (in: bacteria) | reverse complement strand
GGTGCGCACGCTGCTCGGCACGAGGGCCGATGCGCGCGCTTCGGTGAGAGCTGCGGGGGTGAGCGCCGTGGGCGAGAAGGCGCGCGCGGCTGCGTCGCCGACGCGTCGCGCGAGGTCGAGGGGCGTCTCGTGTTCATCACGCGGCGCGGCGTGCGCGAGGAGCCCGACGCCATCCGGGCCGATCCAGGGTTCGAGGACGACGCCGGCGTTCGGGTCGCGCGTGGATGCGGCTGCGAGCATCGCGAAGGCCATCGAGCCCGCGTCGGCCACGCCTTCGTTTGCGACGCCGCAAGGGCTGGCGACGAGGACCCAGAGCTCACCCTGGCCACGCTCGACGGCGGCGCGACGTTCGACGACGGGCTCGGTGGTCGCCGCGTGCGCGCGTTCGAGCTCGGTGGCGAAAGAGCGTCCCGACGAACTCGGTGCCGGTGTGGCGCGTGGCGGCAAGGCGAGCGCGATGGAGACGCGGGGCGGGGCGGAAGGGACGGGCGTCGTGAGATCCCACCAGGCAGCGCGGGACGCGGCGTCGCGTGGATCGGCAGCCGAGAGGATCTGACGCATGGCGACGGCGGCAGCGCTGGGGATCGCGCTCTCGAGGCGGACTTCGTGGCGCGTGACGGCGGCGGCGCGGGCAGCGGCGCGTTCGAGCGCGGCGTTGTCGAGGCGCGCGTCGGGCTCGAGGGTCACGCTCACGCAACCACCACGAGCCCTCGCGACACCCACGACCTCGACGGCGTGGAAGGCCTCGGGCAGGTTCGCGAGTCGCGCGTGAAGCGGCGATCCCGGCGCGGCGAGGCGCTCGGCGGCGGCGACCGCGACGAGGGCATCGCCGAGCCGGACGGCGACGGTCACCTGGCCACGCGGCGCGTTTTGCGGCGGCGCGACGTAACTCGCGACCGAGTCGGCCGGCGGGAAAGGATCGGCGGGCGGCTCGCCGATGGGCCAGCCTTCGCTCGCTTCGAGCGCCTTCGCGACGAGCGCGCCAAACGAGGGCGGACCGACGGCGGCGATCGAGGCGCGGCCCGTGTGGAGCTCGGCGCGGCGTTGTCCTTCGAGTTCGTCGGCGAACGTCGGCGCGGCGGGATCGGGCATGGGTTCGCTCGGCGAGAGTCCCAGGCGGCCGGTGCACGCCGCGATCGCCGCGAGCTCGGGCGCGTCGAGCGGCGTTTTCCGTAACGCCGCGAGGCGGCGCGTGACGAGGGTCGTCTCGGGGCCTTGCGCGACGAAAGAATCACGCAACGCGCGGGCGAGCGCGGCGAGGAAGGGGGCGACGCGCGACGTGTTCTCGACGAGCCACTCGACGCGGAAGCCGCTGCGATCGGCGCGCACGCGTGTCTCGAAGCCCGCGGCGCCGAGGCGCGCCTCGACGAGCGCCGAGAGAGCCGCGGCCGAGGCAGGACCGGAGTCCGTGGCGAAAGCGATGGCGATGGCAGGCGCGGGATCTCCGTCGCGGTGCACGAGCGTGAGGCGCGGCCGTTCGTCGAGGGCATGCACCTCGAACCCCGCGATCGGAGCGCCCGAGGAAGCGCTCAGCACGGAAGGCCCTCCGCGTGGTGTTGGCCTACTTGCGCCGCTGCACGCGCCGAGCGCGAGGGGCACGGCGATCGCGGCGAGAGCCAGGAAGGTTCTCGACGGAGGCCGCCTCCGGGTGGGCTCGGGCGAGGAGTCGGGCGGCGTCGTCATGGCCGGTGCGGCGCGGATCGCGGGTGGACTCAGAGCTCGAAATCGGCCGCGGAACGAGGCGCGATCTTGAAGCCGTAGAAGTAGGTGACGATGCCCGTCACGGACTTGAACTTCACGCCCTCGGCCAGCAAGGGTCCTTCGGTTTTCAGGTCGAAGAGCTCGTTCGAGATGCTCGGCACGTCGATCTGGCTGATGCCGCCGCCGACGTTGATCGGAGCCGAGTAACGGCCGCTGCTCTCGTAGGCTTTGTCCGCGATCTCGATGTTCTCGATCCGCACGAGCATGCCGAGCCACTGCCGCGCTCCCTCGTACGTCTTGAGGTCGGTGACCGGGATCGTCGTCGGCGCGAGCTCCGGGCCGAGCTCGAAGCGGAAGGTCATCGTGCCGCCGATCTCGGGGAGCGTGCGGCACTGGGGGAAGGGGCCGACTGTGGGGCCGCGGAACTCCATGAGGTTGCCGAGGACGTCGACGACGTCCCCCGGCGCGAGGCGCAAATCCGGCGGGCTGAACGAGGGCGCGAAGACCGTCATGCCCGCGTAGGGGCCGAGCGGATCGGCGCAGGCGTCTTGCACGTAGTAGTTGCCGGCCGCGCCGTTGCCCGTCTCGTCGTAACGATCGATGGCGACGATACGCAAGCCGGAGAGCTTGACCGACCGATCCGCCGGGTAGCTGCAGGCGTTGCTCATCGCTTCGTCGGGATCGACCCAGGTCGGCGCACCCACGACGTCGGGGAGACGGTCGCCTCCACCGCAGGCATCGGCGACTGGTTTGCTGGGCGGATCGCCCGTGCCGCCGTCACCGGTGCCGCTACACGCCGTGGCCGCGGCTACCACGGCGACGAGGAGCGTGGAGAGGAAGAGCCGTACAGCGGAACGGCTGCGGGGCGAGGTGGCAGAGCGGTCGCGTAAAAGGCGCATCTCCCGTCGGGTTCTTACCACGAGTTGAGGGACGGAAAGGGAGCAAAGGCCCGGGCGGCCCGTTCGTGCGCCACACCAAACCGGTACCTGCTCCGAGGCGCGCACGTTGCTATAGGGAGAACGTGCTATCCGGACGCGCGCTCGCTCTCGTGGTGCTTGCCTGGTCGCTGCTCAAGGTCCTCGTCGGCAGGATCTTCGGGCGGAAAACGGGCCTCGCCCTGTTCCACGAAAATTACGACGCCGACGGTCTGCCCGCGCTCGAGCCCGCAGAACGCGAGCGCATCGCGAGTTTTTCGCGTTGCATCGCGTGCGGCCGTTGCGACCTGGGTGAAGCCGATCGCATGGCGGCCTCGGGGGGTGAGTACCCCGGGCTGATGATGATCGTGCTCTCGTCGTCACGTAGCATGCCGGACTACGACGCCGCCGCGCGATCGCTCGCGCACGTGCCGCTCGAGGTGCTGGCGCAGAAGGAAGAGATCTGCCCGACGCGTGTGCCCTTCGTGGAGCTGGCGCGGTTCGTTCGATCGAAGGCCCAAGCGATGCAACTGCCCGCGTCGAGCCCAGCGGCCACGTCCGCGGAAGAGGCGGCGGCAGAGCCCGCGGCCGAGCGTGAGCATCCGGCGGCGACGGCTCCCACGTAGGCCTCGCGGTCCGTCGAGAGCGGGCCAAATTTGCTTGGAGCTCCCAGCAAATCGGGATAGACGGCATGAGGCGGTTCGCGCTCGCGCGTGCCCTCGATCATGCTGGTTCGTTCCTTTTTTCGGGCGCTCGTTTTTGCTTCGATCCTCGGCTCGTCCACGGGTTGCGGCGGCGGCGCGGAAGCGGTCGGGCGAGGGGCGGTCACGCCAGAAGCGGCGCCCGCAGGGACGACCGTTGCGGCCGGGACGGGGCGCGAGGAGCGGGGCGGGGCGAGTTTTTATTCGGACAGGCTGGCGGGTCGATCGACGGCGAGCGGGGAGCCGTACGAGCCGACGGCCATGACGGCCGCGCACAAGACGCTGCCGTTCGGCGCTGTCGTGATGGTGCAGCGGGTGAGCGACGGGAAGTCGGTCGAGGTGCGGATCAACGATCGAGGGCCCCACGTGCGAGGGCGGATCATCGATCTGTCGCGGCGCGCGGCCGAGGCGCTGGGCATCGTACGCGCGGGCGTCGCCGACGTGGTGTTGCGGGTGGTGTCGCTCCCGCCGCCCAAGAAAAAGAAGACGGCGAAAAAGAAGCGGTGAGGGGAGGGGAGGGCGCGCGGCGGCTCTTCAGACGAGCCGGAGCCGCGGGCCCGTGGAGAACGCCGCGATGTGGCCACTCTCCTCGACCACGTAGACGTCGCACCGCTCGTCCACGCGGAAGAGGTCGGGCACGAGGTCGGCAGGCACCTTGCCGAGGAGCTTGCCGTCGCGGGGGCGGACGACGAAGAGCTCGCTCTGCGGGACGAACAGCGCGCCGGAGCGCAACATCGGCTCGAGGCGGCGGGGCCTGTCGCCTTCGGCACCTCCAAAGACGTGGCGGTAACGCGTCGCGCCGTCCTTCGCGTCGATGGCGACGAGCTCGCCGCCTTCGCTGTTCAGGACGACGGTGTCGTCGACGACGAGGCTCGAGGCCGCGGAGGCGCAGGCGACGACGTCGAAACGAGGAGCGCCCGTCGCGCGATCGAAGCCGACGAGGCCCGTCCCGCGGCGGCCGTGGGTCTGGATGACCACGGTGTCCGATGCGAGAAGGGGCGCGCCGAGGGGGCGCGTCTCCGCAGGCAGATCGATGCTCCAGCGCGCCGCGCCCGTCCAGGGGTCGATGTGGTGCAGGCCCGCGCTGCCGCGATCGACGAACGCGCCGTCCCCGCTGACGGCGAAGAGTGCGTCGTGATCGACGGTCACGTGCGAGGCGAAGCGGCGGCGATCACAGAAGCGCCAGACGACCTCGCCGGTGAGCACGTCGAGCGCGACGAGCGCGGACTCGCCCGAGGCCACGACGAGCAACTTGCCCGCGCGCCGGAGCCGGAACATGCCGCTGCGCCGCGACGCGTAACGCCAGCGCACCTCGCCGCCGTGAAGATCGATCGCGGCGAGGTGGCGCGCGCCTTCGCTGACGACGAGCATGCGCGGCAGGCCCTGTGTGCTCACCACGACGCCCGAGGTGCTGGCCCCGGCGCGCGGCGTGAGGGAGGTCGTCCAGAGGACGTCGCCCGTCTGCAGATCGTGCAGGTGGAGCGCGCCCTCGGCCTCCATTCGCGCGAGCCCGAGGGGCGTCATGACGCTCGCGGCGCGGGGCACGGGCCGCGTCCATGCAAGCTCCCCGGTGCGGCGGTCGATGCAGGAGAGCTCGCGCGTCGCGCCGACGACGAGCGCGTCGCCGCAGAGGAACGTGGCGCGCAGATCGATCGAGGGGATCGCGGCGAACCAGCGCGGCGTGTAACGCAGGCGGCTCGACGCGAGGGTCTCGTCCTCCAGCGGCTGCGGGGGCTTTCGGAGGGACGCGGCGAAGGCGCGGTAGCCCTCGGGCGCGTCGTTGATCTTGGAGTCGTCACGCGTGAGGTCACGCATGCGCTCGCCGAGCTCACGCGTCTTCGTACGGAACGCGGTGAGGCGGAGGTTCTGGGCCTGTGAGCGATCCCGGCGCACGACGCTCCGCGCGAGGGCGCGGCCAAAAGCGACGACGCTCTGCACGAGCGCGCCCACGTCCACGGCGGGGAAGGTCCACACGTGGCCACGCTCGTCGGTGGCGCGGCGCGGCATGCCGATCGTGAGCGAGGCGTGTCCTTCGCCCTGGATACGCACGGCGCAGATGGCGCCGCCGATCGTGAGCCTGCGGTAGTAGGGCCGGCCGAGCGCCCACGCCCCGAGCGCCTCGAGCGTGATCTCGACGAGCTGCTCGGCGAAGAGGAAGACGAAGACGTCGGGCAACTCGCGCGCGTGCTCGCCGACGATGACGCGGAGCTTTCCGCGGAAGAGGAGCGCAAAGAGATCGGCGCGTTGCACGGCCGTCTCCGCCGCGGCCGAGGGCGCGGGCGTACGCATGAGAATGTCGGCGGCGATCGTGATGGGCACGTCACCCGTCGGCTCGACCGCGACGACGGCGGGCTCGGTGAGGCCCTCTCCAGCGCCGAAGGGCGAGCTCGCGGCGAGGTGCTCGCGCGCCGAGACGAGCCGCGCGGCCTCTCCGTAGAGCAGGGAGGTGGGCGGATGGCCGTCGAGGGACGCGATCGTCGCGATGGTGCTCTGCTCACCACGTCCGGCGAGCGCATCGAGCGCGGCGAGGACACGCGTGCAGAGCGCCTCGCCGTCGACGCGTCGCTCGTGGATCGCCACCTCGGGTCTCGCGCTCGTTTGTACGAGCGAGACGAGGGCGTCTCGGCCCGCGCGCTCGAGGCCGAGCTCCCAGGGCTCGCCGCCGAGGCTTACGCGAACGGCAGCGCGCCTTCGCCGGCAAGCGCAGAGGTCCGCGACAACATACGCGAGGTCGACCACGAGCGTGGTCGCGTCACGCTCGGGAAGAACGTTGGCTTCGGGCGCTCGATCGAGCACGAGGTCGAAGAGCGCGCGCAGCGCTGGGCTCTCGGCCAAGGAGGTCGAGGCACGCTGGATCTCGGGGCGTCGGGCAACGAGAGTGAGGCCTGTCATCCGTGGTCGAATGCTAAAGAGCCTTGCGACGCTTCCTAAGTTTTGTGCATCGATCGTCGCGGAGTGGACAAACCGATGGAGTGTCGCTAGGAGCCCCGACGTGCCGGTTTTTTGGCCGCGCGTGGCCTCGATCGCCGTGCTCGGCGCGGCGCTCGCGCTCGCGCCGGCGCTCTTCCTTCACGACTTCACCGTCGACGACGCGCTGATCCCGGCGCGTTACGCGACCCACCTCGCGCGTGGCCTCGGCTACCGCTGGAACGCGCAGGGGCCGAGCACCGACGCCGTGACCTCGCTCGGATTTCCGTACCTGCTCGCGCCCTTCGCCGCGCGTGGTCCGCTCGAGGCGCTGGCCGCGGCGAAGCTCCTGGGGCTGCTCGCATGGACAGCGGCGGCGGCGCTCCTCGCGGTCACGATCGATCGTGCCTCCCCAGCCCGCGCGCGATGGTCCGCGCTCGCGCTTTTGCCTGCGTCGGCGCCGCTCGCCGCGTGGAGCGTGGCGGGGCTCGAGACGGGCCTCGTGACCTCGCTCGCCTCGATGGCCGTCTGCCTCGTGGCGCTCGGGCGACCCGTTGCAGCCGCGTTTCCTCTGGGGCTCGCGTCGGCGCTCCGTCCGGAGCTCTTGCCGTTCGTGCTCGTCGTCTCGGTGACGCCGCCGCCGGGGGAAGGGATGAGCCTTGGACGCGCGGAGATCCTCCGAATCCTCGTGGCAGGCGCGCCGTTCGCGCTCGTCGTGGCGACGCGCCTCGCCGTGTTTGGTCGTCCGACGCCGCTCGCCGTGCTCGCCAAGCCGTCCGATCCATGGCTCGGCGCGAAGTATGCGCTCGCCTGTTTTTTGCTCGCCGGTCCGCTTTCCGTGGTGGCGCCGCGCGCGCTCCTTCGATCGACGTCCTTCACGCGTGGCCTGGTGCTCGCCATCTTCGTGCACTTCGCGGCCGTAGCGGTCGCGGGTGGCGACTGGATGCCGCTCTCGCGCCTCGTCGTCCCGGTGCTGCCCGCGGTGATCCTCGCCGCCGCGCACATCGCCTCCGTCGCGGACGCGCGCGTGACGGTCGCGCGTGTCGCGCTTGCGCTCGCGGGCGAGCTTTTCGTTTTGATCAAGGTCGGCCCCGTGGCCGCGCGTGTCGGGCCCGATCGCACGCGGCTCGTGCACGAGATCGCCCCGGCGCTCGAAGGGGCGCGGGTCGTCGCG
>JANMGF010001262.1:0-3225 GCA_031374535.1 Polyangium sp. (in: bacteria) | reverse complement strand
CGGCCGCGCTGCTCGTGCGTACGGCGATCCGCGACGGCGAGGGACAGGCCCCGAACGCCGCGCCGTCCGCGAGCGCCTCGACCGACGTCGGCGCGCCCTCGGCCGACAAGCCTCGCCCCGCCGTCTCCTTGCCGTATCCGCGCAGCGCACGCCCGCGCCCCGGACCGGATCCTTCGAGTGACGCGGGGGTCCCGCCGGCCGCCGATGCGGGCCTCGCCGAGCCGACGCCCACGTCCTCCACGTCCTCCACGTCCTCCACGCCCCCCACGCCCCCCGCCGCCGGACCCACCACGAGCGCTTCCGCGGGGCCCTCGCCTTCGGCCTCACCTCCCTCGCCCTCTTCCCCTGCGCCGGCCGCCTCTACGACCGCGTCCGCGCTAGGCTTACCGCCGAGACCTTCGCCATGATCAAGCGCCCCCTTGCTTTCCTCGCCGTGACCCTGGTCCCCGCCGCCGCGTTCGTGTTTTCCGCGCGCGCGTCCGAGGCCGCGCCTTCGTTGACCGTGACCCCGGGCCAGCCCGCGACGCTGGCGGGGGACGTCACGAACGACTTCAACATCCTCACCATCAAGAGCGGCGGCATTCTGCGCGTGCTCGCGAAGGGCTCGGGCCCCTCGACGGGGCGCCTGCACATCCGCGCCAACCGGATCATCATCGAGTCGGGCGCGATGATCGACGCCACTGGCTCGGGTCACCCCGGCAAAGCAGGCCTGCCCGGCGAAGGCATGGGCGGCGGCAACGTGAACGGCACGAGCCCGGGGGGCGGCGGCAGCTACTTCGGCAAAGGCGGCGACGGGACGGGCCCAGCCCCGGGCTGCGGCGGCCCCTTCGGCCTCGGCGGCGGGACGTACGGATCCCCCACGATGCTCGATCTCGGCAGCGCAGGCGGCTCGGGCAGCGCGACGCCAGGCACGGGCGCGAGCGGCGGAAATGGCGGAGGCGCGGTGTGGCTGCAAGCGGCGAGGATCGAGCTCAACGGCGACATCGTCGCGAACGGCGCGAACGGCAACGTGCTCTCGAACATCGGCGCGGGCGGCGGCGCAGGTGGCCACGTCCTGCTCGACGCGTTCGTGATCGACTGGCTCACGAAGGCGAAGATCAGCGCCGTCGGCGGCGCAGGCGGGATCGGCACGATGGGGATCGGCGGCTCCGGCGGCGGCGGCATCGTGCGCGTGCACAGCACCTCGTCGCCGCCCGTCGACGTGATCGACGTGAGCGGCGGGCCGACCACGCCGGGCTGCATGGCGGGCGCCGGGGCGCAGGGCACGAACGAGTTCGACGACACGAACGTCGACTGCCCCGACTTCGACGGCGACGGCGAACCCTCGGTCCTCTGCGGCGCCACCGACTGCGACGACACGAACGCGGCTGTCAAGCCGGGCGCCGCGGAGAAGTGCAACCTCATCGACGACAACTGCGACGACCAGATCGACGAGGGCCAGACCGACTGCGCGCAGGGCCTCCTCTGCCAGGCCGGCCAGTGCGTCTCGGAGGTCGACCCGGACGCGGGCACGACCGACGGAGGCGACGCGGGCTTGGCACCGGTGACGGTCGAGTACCGCGGCGGCTGCACGCTCGCTCCTGCGGCCCAGGGCGGCGCGGCGCTCGCGTGCCTCGGGCTCGTCGCCGCGCTCGCGGCACGGTTCGGTCGAAGGGCGCGACGCGCGTGAAGAACCAGCATCACCAGGCAACCTGGCTGATCCTCTCCGCGGCCCTGATCGTCGCCTCGCCCTACGGCTGCGGCTCGGAGGAAGAGGGCCCGCTTTTCCCCGGCACGAGCAGCACGGGCGGCGAAGGCGGCGGCGGCGCAGGGGGGCAAGGCGGCGCAGGCGGCGGCGCAGGCGGCGCGGGTGGGCAGGGCGGCTTGGGCGGCGCAGGCGGCCAGGGCGGCGCGGCGACGACCTGTGATCCGAACATGGGCACGACGGCGTGCGACGGCTGCGTCTACGACCAGTGTTGCGCCGCGGCGCTCGCGTGTGACGATGGATCGCCGTGTGATGCGCTCTGGGACTGCGCGCGCGCGGCGGGCTGTCTTTCCCCTTCGCAGGCGGACTTCGACGCATGCGTGGTCATGGCCTGCCCCATGGAGGCGACGAAGGACGCCGTCTCCGCGCTCGAGTCCCTGGCCGGTTGCATCCGCACGAGCTGCGGGGAGGTCTGCGGAGGATGACGAACCGAAACCCAGGTCTTGACGCCAGCACGCCCGCGGAGGACACGCAAGCGGGCCGGGAGGCCGCGACCACGATGACGACGACGCGCCAACATTCCGACGAAAAGCACCTCTCGCTGTATCGACAGATGTTCCAGATCCGCCGCTTCGAGGAAGAGGCGGCGCGCGCTTATGCGCAGGGCAAGATCGGCGGGTTTCTCCACCTGTACATCGGGCAGGAGGCCGTCGCCGTCGGCGCCGTCTCCGCGCTCCAGCCGACGGACTACTCGATCACCACGTACCGCGATCACGGCCTCGCGCTCGCGCGTGGCATGACGCCCCGCAAGGCGATGGCCGAGCTCTTCGGCAAGGTGACGGGCTGCTCGAAGGGGCTCGGCGGGTCGATGCACTTCTTCGACGCCGAGCACAACATGCTCGGCGGCTACGGCATCGTGGGAGGCCACGTGCCGCTCGCCGTGGGCACCGCGTTCGCCTCGAAGTACCGCGGCGACGGGCGCGTGGCGATCGTGTTCCTCGGCGAAGGCGCGGTGAGCATCGGCGACTTCCACGAGGGCATGTCGCTCGCGGCGCTCTGGAAGTTGCCGGTCGTGATCGTCGTGGAGAACAACGAGTACGCGATGGGCACGTCGCTTTCGCGAACGCTGTCGGTGGAGGACGTGTCGCTGAAGGCCGTGGGGTACGGCATGGCGCGCGACAGGTTCTTCGCGCACCACGTGCTCGAGGTGCACGACAGGCTCGCCGAGGCGATCGAGCGCGCGCGGCAGACGAGCGAGCCCACGCTGATCGAGGTGCGCACCTATCGCTTCCGCGGCCACTCGATGAGTGATCCCGGCAAGTACCGCACGCCCGACGAGCTCGAGGAGCAGAAGCGCAAGGACCCGCTGATGGTCTCGCGCGGCGAGCTCGAGGCGAAGGGTCATCTCGAGGCGCTGCAGAAGATCGAGGCCGAGATCGAGGTCGAGATCGAGGACGCCGTTCGTTTCGCGGAGGAGAGCCCCGAGCCGGGACCCGAGCTCCTCGAGGCGACCACCTACAAGGGAGCATTCGCGCGATGAG
>JANMGF010001219.1:0-7501 GCA_031374535.1 Polyangium sp. (in: bacteria) | reverse complement strand
GCACGAGCCAAAACGCGCCGATACGCCGCTCGGCGTCGGAGAGATCGGTCAGCCGGCGGACAGCTTCGGGCAGGGCGCTCGACATGCCAGGAGGGACATTCTCGCGAGGGTGGGGGGGCGTGTCAAATGGAGCCTCTGGGGCGCTCGATCTAGGTTCGCGAGCGAGGAAGGAAGCGTCCTTAACGTCCCGGAGGCGATACGTCGAAAAAAAGCGCCGCGAAGGCGATGCGGTCGTGGATCCACCCCGACGTCTCCTCCCGGCTCCTCAGCATGAACCCAATGTCGAGGCGGGTCTGGCCCGACAGCATTCGACTGAGGCCGATCAACGCGCGGTTCTGGTTCAGGCCGAGGCCCGAGAGGTCCACGAGCACCTCGTCCCAGACGAATGGGATCCACTTCGCTCCCTTCGGCGCATAATTGATCCGGAGCTGATTGCGATAACGAAATTTCGTCTCGGTCTCGTCCCGGAAACGCAGCTCGAGGCGGTTGCGGTCGTTCCACGTGAAATCGCAGATGCGGCCGAAGAAGTTCGGTTCGAGCTCGAAGCGCGCCTCCTGGGCAAACGCGCCCGTACGCAAGCGATCGGCGTAGATCGTCCCGTGGACGCCGACGAAGAGGAAGTCCGTCCAATAAAACAAGGGGCCGAGCCGGAGGAACGACTGATGCAGGCCGCCGTTTCGACCGTTCAAACGCGTCTCCGCGTACACGCGAAGATCGATGCGAGGGAACGAGGGCTCGTCGGCGCGGACGAGGGGGACGCGGTTCTCGATCCAGATCCAGGTCTCGTAGTCGGCATGCGCCTCGGACGAGAGGCAAAGCGCGAGGAGGGCGGCGGGGACAACGAGAGCGCGCTTCATCGGATCCGAACTTCAGCCACCGAACTCGTTGGTGGTCAAGCGATCGCGTGCGTCAGCCCGGATCGAGCACCGCGGACGTGCTTTGCCAGCTGCCGATGTCTCGCGGCACGATGTTCGCCCCGCCGCCGCGCGCGTCCATGACACGCGCGCCTTCGTGCGTGAACGTGACGCCGACGAGCGGCGGCGCGCCAGCGTCCTTCTCGTAGTACGTCCGCCACACGGGCGCACCGGGGCCCGTTTGCCGGCGCATCACGGACGAGACCGTCACGAGCCACGGCAGACCCACGGGATCGAGGCCCATCGCCACGGGCCGATCCTTGACCTCGACCTCCTCCGGGATCACGGCGCCCCGATCGAGGCCAAGCACGAAGCCCTCGCCCGCGGCCCACGCGAGGCGCTCGCCGCTGCAAAGGGCCACGAGCAGCGCGGGTTTGTCCTGCACGCCCGTCGCGTACACCGTCGTTTGCCGGTCGTAACTCGCGAAGAGCGCTCGCCCACGCGTGCCCTTCGCGTTCGCGCCGACGACGAGCATGCCGTAGGGCCCCGAGGAGAGCGCGAGCACGCGGCCTGCGAGGGGAAGCGCGACGGGCGCCGACCACGCCTCGCCGTCCCAGAGCCAGAGCTCGGGCAAGCTGTCCTCGTCGTCGTCCATCGCCGCCGTGACGACGCCGAAGGTGTGTCCGTCGCCGAGCGCCGCTTCGATGTTGCTTTCGCGCGGGGGCAAGGCGAGCGGGACGATCTGGCCGGGCCTCACGAGCCGCACGTGCCTCGGGCCGACGAGCGCGAACCCCGCGTGAGGCCCACGCACGACGAACGTCGTTGCGGCGACGAGCTGCGCGTCCGCGGGCCCGACGGGCAGGGGCAAGGCGCGCTGGCCCCAGAGGTACATGAGGCGACCGCCGAAACGCGCGAGGGCGCGGCCGTCGGGCTGAAAGGCGACGTTGCCGGGGCGCAGGGGCGGCAACAAGACGCCCTTGATCTCGACGGGGAGAAGCTCGACGACCTCCGCGGTCGGCTCGAGCGTGATGGCCGGGCTCGCCAGCGCCTGCGTCGTGCGGAACGCGGTCGTGGCGCGGTCTTCACGCGCGGCGCGGGCCTTCCAGCGCGTGGCTGAGGCCTCGAGCAAAGGCAGGAGCGCGTCGGCGAACGTGCGCGCCGAGTCGAAGCGCGCGGGGGCATCGCGGGGAGCGAGCGCGCGCGCGGCGTCGTTGTCGCGCAAGGGCTCGGGCAGGGCCGGCGAGGCGCCTTTTCCAAGCACGCGATCGATCTCCGTGATGGCCGCGCGATCGGCCGCGAAGCCTGGGTGCAGGCGCGGCGCGGTGACCAGCGAGCGTCGCTCGCCCGAGACGAGAAAGCCGTTGTCCCAGGGGCCGCGGCACCAGTGTTCGCCCCCCAGCACGAACCACACGACCGCGGCGAGCGCGTGCACGTCGGTCCACGGTCCGATGAGCGGGTTCTTCTCGCCGGGGCGCGAGAGCCACTGCTCGGTGCCCGCGTACTCGCGCGTGAGCGCGGCGATCGTGTACGTCGCGTCGGCGACGCGGGAGATACCGCAGTCGGCGATCTTCGGCGTCTCGTCGCCGACGGGCCCGACGATGAGCACGTTGTCCGGCTTGAGATCGCGATGGATGATGCCCTCGTCGTGGAGCGCGAGCACGCCCTCGACGATGCCGCGACAGAGCCGGAGCGCGCGGATCGGATCGCAGCCATCGGGCGCGCGGGTGATGCGATCGGCGAGCGACGCTCCATCGGCCCCGCCGTCGACGTATTCGAGCGCGAGCCAGGGCAACTTCACGGTCCGGCCGCGCACGTCGACGGGCGTCTCGCCCATGCCGTAATACCCCACGACGAACTCTGTAGGCGGCGTGCGATCCATGATGCGTCCGAGCGCGGTGGCCTCCCGTTGCGCGAGCTGGCCTGCGAAGATGCCCTCCTGCGCGAGGTCCGAGACCATCGCGGGCTTCATGATCTTCACGGCGATCCGCGTGGGGCAGAGCGGCGAGAGCGAGCTCGATCGTTTCGTGGGATCGACCTCGGCGAGGAACACGCTCGACATGCCGCCCACGCCGAGCAGCCTCGCGAGGCGCGCGCCGGTGGGGCTCCCCCACGCATCCGAAAGCGGGGGCGCGCCACGCGCGAGATCGCGGAGATCGACGTCTTGGGAGCGCAGGAGCGGCATGCTCGGGAGGGCGATGGTAGGCGCGGAGGGTGCCTCGCGTCAAAGCAGCCGAGGTGGCCCGGGACGATCTGGGTAGGTTCGAGCGCGGGGGGAACCATGAAGGGCCGGCTCGACCACGTGGACAAACCAGCGTACGGCACGCCGGGCCCTCGCTCGAAGTGCCATTGCCGTGTTTTACCGAAGCGCGCATTGCATCGGCGAGACCAACGGCCGGAGCTCTCTCCGCCATGGCGTACGGGCGGACCGAGGAGGGATCCCCGTGGCAGTCACGGCGCTGGCCTGGAGGGAGGGGCTCGATGCGGAGCGCGCGACGCTTGATGTGGATTCTGTGTTATCATCGTTGGGCGAAGCCGCTAGGACGGTCCTTGCCTCGCGCTCCACCAATACCCCAGAGACGATGCACCTCCTGCCCATCCCCCACTTCGAAGACTTGCAGCTCGCCTCCGGGCGAACGGTGAACGAACTGGAGAGGGAGCTACGCCTTTTGCTCGCGGTGAAGGTCTTCGAGCTCAAGCGGGTTTCCATCGGACAAGCTGCCGACATCGCCGGGCTCGGCAAGCTCGCCTTCATGGACGAACTGGGCCGCATAGGGGTGCCCGTGATTGACTTCGGAGAGGACCAGCTCGACGCAGAGTTCAGGGATGTCTGAGCGTCCCATCATCGCCGACAGCGGACCGCTCATCTCGCTCGCCCGTGTCTCCCGACTCTCTCTGCTACAACGGCTCTTCGATGTGGTGCGGATCCCCGATGCGGTGATGCGCGAGGTGACCCAGGGCGTTGCCGACGGTCGACCAGGGGCCGCCGAAGTTCGTGCTGCGGCGTGGATCGAGGTCGCACAAGTTCCGGAAACGGCGACCGCTGGTTACTCGCTCCTCGTCGACGCAGGAGAGGCCGCAGCAATCGCACTCGCGGCCCCGTTGAGGCGCTCGCCGCGCGGCGGGAGGGGGAAGCCGCCTACACGAGTTTCGTCGTGCACCTTGCGCTCTCTCGCCTGCGTCCTGACAGGGACGGTCGAATCGCGACGGCTCGGCTACGCGAGAAGCTTCCCCATCTTCCCTATGAGGGCACCATCCGCCCGGCGCTGGTTCGCCTTGAAGAGCAGGGCGTCGTGTCGCTGGTGCAGGCCAGGACGGGGGACCCGATGGCGGAGATCCTCCGCGAGGGTGTCACCCACGTGGAGCTTCGGGTTCCCGTGTGAGCCAGCAGGGCAGCCGGCGAGGTATCATAAACCTTTTGACCGTACCGCAGTCACGGTAAGGCGAAACAAATCAGCAGGATCGCACGTGATCCCGAATGCGCCGAACGTCCGTGCCTCCTCTCCCCTGGCGCATGCCGACTGCGAGTAGAAGATCACTGGCGGAAGCAGAGAAAGCGACCGCTTTTTCTCTAGGTTTGCCAGCATAAGAAAGCCCGCGTCGGGGTGACCTGATCGCCCTACGTCTGATATGAGTATGTCAATGTTCCCGGTTGCGATGTTCTCCCACGCATCAGCATCCGTACTGGCAACCATTACGTGCGCTCCGAGTGCGATCAGGGCTTGCCGCTCGGGAAGGTTGTTGATGGGGTTATCGTCCAGCCACAAGATGTCGGTATCACGAAGACGGCCTTGCAAGTCCTCAGTGAGCGTGGTCTGGAGCAGTCGCAACATCCGAGACTCATCGACGTCCGTGGACGGAGTCCATGGTTGCCCACTCAGTTGGTTAGGCAGCCACCGCCGCCGCCCGTACCCTCTCCAACACCGAAACCAACTCTCCCACCTGCGCCTCGGTGAACAACCCCTCCGGCCCCTGCGGACTGAAATCCGTGAACGGCGACTCGTACAGCAGCCCCGGCTCCATCACCCCATGCGCCGTCAGGTGCTCCACGATCAGATTCACGAACTCAATCTGATTCGCCCCCAGCGTCTTCCCCGACAGGAAGTCCGCCATCGCGCGCTTCGCCGCCTCCCGGTCGAGCCCCACCAGCGACCGCACGAACAGCCCGAGCCCGTTCGACTCCGCGCTCGCCTTGCGGATCTCCTCCTCACCGCCGACCCCATTCTCCGCGAGCACCCGCTCGAGCTCGTTCAGGTCCGAGGCCGTCAGCGGCACGTTCATCCGCAGCTTGCGGATCGTCAGGTGGTCCTGGTGCTCGCGCAGGAACACCCGCGCCTTGACGCGGAACCGCTCGAAGTCCCCCGCGCCGAACCCGGCGAGCGTCATCTCCGTCGTTTCGCCCATCTGGTCTTCGAAGTCCGTGTAGATCGGCTTCCGCTTCTGCTTCTCGATGAGCTGCACGAGCGCGCGCAGATGCTTGCGCATGTTTTCGAGCATCTGCGCGGTGACGTCCTGCCACCACTCGTCGCTCTGCACGTCGTGGATCAGCGAGAGCTCGGCGCGGATCATCGGGATGTTGCTCTGGTCTTCGAGCAGCCCCGCGATCTCCTTTACCTGGTCGCGTAGCCGGGTGAAGCCCGGCTCGTGCCGCATGAGCGCGAGCTGAAGCCGGAGCACGAGCAGGTCGAAGCGCTTGGCCTCCTCGGCCTCGGGATCCAGCTCCGAGGGGAGCCCCGCCACCTCGTGCGCGAGCTCGGTCATGGACTCGCCCGAGAGCTTATTCCACGCCTCGGGCTCGGCGTACTTCTCGACGAACTGCCGCTTCGGCCGCACGACGAAGTTGTCGACGTTCATCGCCGCGACCTCGGCGCGCAGGAGCTCCGCCGTGTCTCGTCGGAGCGCGGCCCCCTCGTCGTCGGCGTGTCGATCGAGCTCGCCGATCAGCTCCAGCCGCTCCTTGAACAGTCGCTTCCCGAGGGGCTCCGCGACAGAGCCTTCGGTCATTTTCCGGTTCGCGCCGAAGAATTCGAGGTTCTCGCAGTAATCGAAGATGTAGAAAAACTCTTTGTGTTGCCCCGGCCCGAAGAGGTTTTCGCAGAGCCGCGTGCCACGCCCGACCATCTGCCAGAACTTGGTCTTCGACCGAACCATCTTGAAGAAGACGAGGTTCACCACTTCGAGCACGTCGATCCCCGTGTCGAGCATATCGACGGAGATGGCGATGTGCGGCGCCTTGTCCTTCTCCGAGAAAGCGTCAATCAAGCTCTGCGCATACTCGGTCTTGAATATGATCGTCCGGGCAAACTGGCCCTTGTACTTCGGGTAATTGGCGTTGAACCGATCGGCGATGAAGTCCGCGTGCGCCTGGTTCTTGGCGAAGAGGATCGTCTTGCCCAGCCGATCCCCGCCGGCCACCTTCAAGCCGCGGGTCATGAGGTGCTCCAGCACCTTGTCCACGGTGTTCTTGTTGAACAGCCACTTGTTGATGGCTGCCGACTCGACGTTATCGGGGGGCCCATCTTCGCCCCAGTCGGCCGCGTCCCATTCCTCCTTCTCCTCCTCGGAGAGGTCGGCGTATCGGATCCCCTCGCGCTGATACTTCAGCGGCACAGATACGGAGATCGGCGGCACGAGGAACTTGTCCTTCACCGCCTCGTCGAGCTCGTACGCGTCCGTCGGCACGTTGTTCTCAAGCTCGAACAGCTTGTAGGTGTTCCTGCCGATCTCGCTTCGGGGCGTCGCCGTCAGCCCGACCAGGAGGGAGTCAAAGTAATCGAATATGGCCTGGTACTTCTGAAAGACGGATCGATGGGCCTCGTCGATGATGATGAGGTCGAAGTGACCGACCCCGAAACGGCGCTGGCCACCGCGGCTCTCGTTGATCAGGCCCATCATCGTCGGGTACGTCGAGACGTAGACGCGCCCCTCGGCTTCCTTCTCCGTCACGAGGTTTACCGGCGCGGAGTGGGGCAGGTGCTTCTTGAAGCCTTGATCGATTGGTTCACCAGCGCGACGCGGTCCGCGAGGAAAAGCACGCGTTTGGCGCAGTTGCAGCGCATGAGCAGGTCGCAGAGCGCGATCACCGTGCGCGTCTTGCCTGCACCCGTGGCCATGACGACGAGCGCCCTGCGGAGGCTGTCGCGCTCGAAGGATTCCCCGATGCGCCGGATCGCGCGCGTCTGGTAGTAACGCTCGACGATGTCTTTGTTGATCGGCGCTTCCGCGAGGGCTCTCCGCATCGTGCGCCGCTGGATCAGGAGCTCCAGCTCGTCCTTCTTGTAGAAGCCCTGCACGGGACGCGGGGGATAATTCGTATCGTCCCACATCTCATGCTGATAGCCATTCGAGTAGAAGATGATCGGGCGCTGGCCGAACATCTTTTCGAGGCAATCGGCGTAAAGTTTCGCTTGCTGTTGACCGACCCGCGCGTCACGCCGTGTCTTCTTCGCTTCGACGACTCCGAGCGGCTTACCATCGTCGCCCCAGAGCACGTAATCGACGTAGCCCTTGCGCTGCTTGTTGGGCATGCCCTGGACTTCGAACTCACGATCGCGCTTCTGGTCGAGGGGCCAGCCGGCTTCCTTGAGCAGGAGGTCGATGAAGTAGTCGCGGGTCTCGGCCTCCGAGTAGTTGTGCGCGTCGGGCTTCGC
>JANMGF010001187.1:0-2420 GCA_031374535.1 Polyangium sp. (in: bacteria) | reverse complement strand
TGGTCGCTGTCGCGGCGATCGCGCTCTTGTCGCAGGGGAAGGCTTCGGCGCAGTCGAAGGAGGAGCTCGACAAGGCGCGCGCCCTCTTTCGCGAGGGGCTCGCGCTGAGCGCGGCGAACAACTGCTCCGGCGCCCTCGTCAAGTTCAAGGCCGTCGCCTCCGTGAAGATGACCCCGCAGGTCGCCTTCAACATCGCCGAGTGCGAGGAGAAGCTCGGAAAGCTCCTCTCGGCGCTCGGGAACTACAGGCTCGCAGCGAGCGCGGCCGCGAACGACAACAAGGCCAAGGACGTCGCCGCGCAGGCCACGCCCCGCATCGCCGCGATCGAGGAGCGCCTGCCCAAGCTGACGATCACGCGCGGCAAGGGCGCGGAGGCGTCCGTCCTCGAGCTCGACGGCAACGAGCTCGGATCGACGCAGGTCGGCGTGGAGATGCCCGTCGATCCGGGTCCGCACTACATCGTCGCCAAGCGCGGCGGGCGCGAGATCTGGAAGGACTCGGTCGAGATCCCCGAGCGGGACAAGAAGACCGTGGAGGTCGTCGTCAAGGACGAGCCCGTGCAGACGGACGTCGGGCCGAAGGACGAGCAGAAGCCGCCGCCGCCGCCGCCGCCGCCTCCGCCCCCACCGAGCGGGCCCAGCATCCCGGGGATCGTGCTCATGGGCGTGGGCGTCGCGGCGATTGGCTCCGGGCTCGGGCTCTTCTTCGGGCCTCGGCAATCGACGATCAGCGAGCTCGACGAGCTCTGCGGCGGAGACACGACGTGCCCGCCGTCGGCCAAGGAGACCGCCGATCAAGGGCGACTCTTCACGGGGATCGCGCAGGGCGCCGTGGGCGTCGGCGCCGCGAGCTTGATCACGGGTGTCATCCTGCTCGCGACGAGCGGATCAAAAAAATCTTCGCCGCAGACGCAGGCCGATCGGAGCGCGCGGTTCATCGGCGCGGCTCCTTTCGCGACGCTCGGCGGCTTGAGCCTCGTGGGGACGTTCTGATGGGACCTCGAACACGTTCGGCCAAACGTCTCGCTTCGTGGCTCGGGCTCCTGGGGATCGGTGCCCTCGGGATGCCCGCCGCGTGCCTTTATCCGGACTATACGTTCGATGAGCCCGAGCCTTCGGGCAGCGCGTCGGGCGGTATGGGAGGGCAGGGCGGACAAGGGGGCCAGGGCGGACCGGGCGGGCAAGGAGGCCAGGGCGGATCGCCCGGCGTCGAGGCGTGCCTCAATGGCGTCGACGACGACGGCGATTCGCTCGTCGACTGCGCGGACGACGATTGCACGCCGGGGTTTGCCTGCGTGCCCGACGCGCCCGTCGGCTGGAACGGGTTCGCCGCGCTTTTCGAGGGCGCGCAGGCGCAGGAGCCCTCGTGCCCGAGCGCCTTCGCGTCGACGCCCTACGCGGGCAACCACACGCTGCTCACGCCGCCCCACACCTGCTCGTTGTGCTCGTGCGGCACGCCCACGGGGCAGGCGTGCGATTTGCCGAACACGATCACCCTCTCCGACAAACCCTGTGGGCAGGCGGCGGGCATCAATAACCAGTTCAACCCCCCGGCGAACTGGCCGGGGACCTGCCACGCGGCGTCGGGCTACGCGATCGATCAGGTCTGCGGCGGCGTCCCGTGCAACCCCTCGGTGAGCGCCCCCAAGCCGACGGTCGTGGGCGGGAGCTGCGACCCCGTGGGTGGCTCCGCGAATTCGGAGCCCGAGAGCTGGGCGTTCCTCGGCAAGGCGTGCATCAACGCGCCCAAGGGCGCCGGGTGCGGGGCGGGCGAGGTTTGCCAGCCGAGGGCGCCGCTGCCGTTCCTGGATGACGTCTGCGTCTTCAAGGGCGGCGACAATAGCTGCCCCGACGGGCAGTTCTCGGACAAGCACCTCTTCTACGAGGACGTCGACGATTCACGCGCCTGCACCGCGTGCACCTGCGGCCCGCCCACGGGGAGCTCGTGTGACGCGACCATCCAGGTCCACAGCGATACCGGCTGCAACACCGAGCTCGCGAGCTTCACGGCAGGTCAATGCGCGAACTTGCCGAACAACTTCGCGACGATCCTCGGGCGTAAAGCCGCGATCACGAGCCCTCCGAGCGGCGGAGCTTGCGCCGTCTCCGGAGGCGGACAACCCACGGGCGCGCTCACGCCCCAGAACGCGACGACGTTCTGCTGCAGGGTCCTCTGATCGACGGGTTCGAATGAACGAAGCCGGATCCAGCGCTCCTCGCGCCTCGGATCCGGCTTTCGTGTCTTCGGCGTTCGCCCGCGGGCGAGCCGCTTACTTCTTCTTCGGCGCGGGGGCGGGCGCAGGCGTGGGCGCCGCGGGGGCCGCGGGCTTGCCGGGCTGCGTCGTGGCGGCCGGTTTGCCCGGACCAACGTCGCCGGCCTGGCCGCTGTTGTACATCTGGATCGCGCGATCCGTGAGCTCG
>JANMGF010001166.1:0-1646 GCA_031374535.1 Polyangium sp. (in: bacteria) | reverse complement strand
CGCTCGCCGATGTCGAGGCGCAGCGCGTCCCGCGCTTGATCACGGATCTTGTCCGCATCCATTGAGACCTTGAGCGCGAAGAGAAAGCTCTTCGTCTCGATCGTTGGCTCGAGATCGGGGATGCGCAGCTCGTTGTCCACGACCGTCGGGTGGCCGGTCATGAAGAGGTCGCCGTCGAGGTCCATGCTGACGGGGTTGTCGACGTGCCCCGCGATGTGGAGCTTCAGGACGAGCTGATCCTTCGCGGCGTAGATCTCGGGCTTCTCCATGTAGATCTTCGGGTGCTCCTTCGAGAAGAAGAACTTCCCGTCCGTGAAGACGAGGCCCATGGCCTTCGCGAGCTCGTCGTACTTCGCGACGATTGGCACCGTCACCGTGAACGGGCCCGGCTGAAGCGTGGCCACGTTCGCGAGCGGCGGGAGCTTGGCGTCGGGGTTCGGCGGCTGGCAGGGGATCGTCACCGAGGGCGCCACGACGAGCGCGAGGTCCTTCTCGAACCCGCCCGCGAGGACTGTCGGGCCCGCCTCCACGGAGACGACCTTCAGCGACGCGCAGCCGTTCGCGTCGCCGAGCGGCAGCTCGATGGGACGCGAGAGACGACCGTGGGCCTCGGCGAGCGTCGGGTAGAGGTCGTAGTTGAACTCCTCGAGCTTGCCCTTGACGGCCGACTTGACCTTGCCGAGCACGTCGGCCGCCGCGTCTGCGGCCTTGATCACGCGGTCGTCGCTCTTCACGGTGACCTCGATCGACTGGAGCTTCGCTGCGTACTCGCTCGTGACCACGGGCTCGGCGAGGATCGAGAACTCGAGCGGGATGTCGAGGCTGCCGACGGGCATGTCCGCGTTCGCGTCGACGTGCAGGTCGAGCGCGATGCGGCCCTGGTTGAAGCGGACCGCGATCGGCCCGCGCGTCCAGGTGTACTTGCGTTCGCTGCCGAGCATCGGGAAGGTGCCCTCGCCCGTGCGCGGGACCGCGTTCTCGAGCTCACGCTGGAGCGCGGCGCCGGTGATCGTCGCGTGCACGACGACGCGCGAGGGGACCGGATCGACGATGGGTTCGCCGGGCGTGGACGGCGGGCGCGACGGGTACAGCGGTGCGCCGGCGCCGCAGCCGGTCGTGAGGGCAACGGCCGCGAGGAGGACGGCGAGCGACGGTCTCGACATGGTCGCCAAAAAAGACGGACCGCGGGCTCGTGTCAACCCTCGATTACGCCCTCCGCGCTTTGTCCCGCACGTTCGTAGCGGGTCTTCCCGGCCCGCCGCGGTCGTGGTAGGGCCGAATGACCGTGGCTTTGTCGCTCCGTGCCCTCGCCGCCCTCGCCGCGCTCCTTGCCGGTTGCGCGGCCGATCCTCCCCCGCCCTCGAAGGCGCCTGCGCCCGTGGCGACGAACAACGAGGCTGCCGCGCCGCGTTCCCCGGCTTCGGCTCAATCGGAGATCGGCGGCCTGAACGAGGAGGCCGTGGAGCGATCGTTCGGGAAGATGGAGGCGTCGATCCAGGCGTGTTTCGCCAAGGGAGCGGCCAAGGTGAGCTCGCTCGGCGGGCATTTCAAGATGAAGCTCCGCATCGATCCGCAGGGCGCGGTGAAGTGGGCTTACCTTGGCGAGACGACGCTCGGCGATCGGGACACCGAAAAATGCCTGCTCG
>JANMGF010001162.1:0-4140 GCA_031374535.1 Polyangium sp. (in: bacteria) | reverse complement strand
ATCGTGATAGAGAGCGCGGAGGAGCTGAGCCGGGAGACGGCCGAGAAGCTCGCGGCGTATTACAAGGAGTACATCGCGGATGCGCTGGAGAAGAACGGGACGATCGGGCCTTACGAGGTGATGCGTGAGTTCACGCGGGGTCTTGGAGGGCAGTGGCAAGCGCATCACATCCTGGAAAAAAACCAGGCGATCAGGCACGAGTTCACGAAGAACCTTGACAAAATCCCATCCGTGATCTTGACAAAGGCACAGCACGAGCGGATCACGAAGAAGCTCAATGATGCCAGGAAGATTTATGGGAACAGCAAAAAAGATCTCTGGAAGGCATATGAGGATGCCTACGACGAATACCCCCACTGGCTCGATGCCATTCGGCCGTATTTTCAAAAGTGATCGAAACGTTTGAGGCACGACATGAGGACAGAGGTTCGAATCCTGATCAATAACCGCCGAATTCCAGAGGGACCCCATAAGCTCCTGGGCCCCCTGAAGTGCGGTCCCGACGTGGCAGAGATCGATGAAGATGGGTTCACCATCGTCACCCTGGACGAAATTGACGAGCGCCTGCCGCTGCTTTTGAACCTCCTCAAGGAGCGTGGCATTTTCTGGAAGGAACGGCGCTCCGACTGCTTCACCGACGAAGAACTCGAAGCGGCGCGCCTGCTCGTCATGTCGTACGACGTCAATGCCGAGGTTTTCGGCGGGCCGCGGATGGGCACGACCTACGACATGTCCGAGGCGTGCAAGCGTTGCGGCGCTGGGGCGCGGCAGACGTCCGCCATGATCATCGAGGGCGAGTATCTTCATCAGCTCGAAGGTCGCCGTGTTGCCTCGACTTACTACGACGACATGCTCGTCGACGAGAAGCTCGCCGGCAAGCTCGCGGAAAGCAACTTGACCGGGATCTCGTTCCGGGGCCTCTTCGTGGCGTTCGAGAAGAAGGGCCACATACAGCTCCCGTGGCAGCAGCTCTGCGCTTCGCACACGATGCCGCCCTTGTCCCCACGTTCGACCGGGATCGTGCCCGACGAACTTTGCGCTTGCGGGCGGAGCGGCTTCGATATGCCCTCGGAGGTCCCCACCCGCTTCGTCTATCGCGCCTCGGACCTCGCCGATATCCGCGACGTCAACGTGACCTGGGAATGGTTCGGCGACGCGCACTACGAGGGCGACGTGAGCGAAGCCCTCTTCCCCTACCCCTTCTTCCTCGTCACCCCCAAGGTCTGGCGCATCTTCCGCGACGCAGGCGTCACCGGGTTCGAATGGATGCCGATCCGGGTGGAAGAGGAGTAGCCCAACCCGCGCTGAGCATCTCGGGGAGCTCGATCACGGCCCCCACCGGCAGCGCGACGACCCCGCGGATATGCATGAGGGGCTTGTCACCCTTTCGCTCGCGTACGATGGGTAGCCCACCGCGACGCACGACGGGAGACGCGATCGCGTCAGAAGACGATCGGCACGTCGACCTGCACGATCTTGTACTGCTCACCCGCGAACCCGTTCGGCGCATCGAGGCTCATCGAGAACGTGATCGCGGGCCGCACCCACACGTCGCGCGGACCCATCCTGAAGTTTCCGCGGGGTCCGATGCCCAGCGTCCAGTTGTCGACCGCCGAGGGATTGTCGCGGATATCGGGCGACGCATTGACCAGCCAGGCCTGGTAACGCGCCTCCGCGCCGATCGAGAGCGCACGTATTGGAAAAAAGGCGACGTGTCCCGCGGCGGTCAAGTTGGTCCGCGCCTTGTCCGAGTCGCCGGGTCCCCGAACGCGAAGATGCTCGGCGAGCGTCAGCTCCACCTGCGCCGTGATTTTATTCGTGACGTAGGCGATCCCGGCTCCAAGCATGGGCGCGATGAAGTCGACATCGAACATCGCGTCATCCATCGCGGAGCGTGCTGCCGGCGCCGCACGGGGGCCATGGAGGGGATGGGCGCCTGCGTGGGCCTCCATGGGCGGGGAAGGCGCTCGCGAGGCCCTGTGCGCGCGACCCACGTGCGCCTCCACGTCCTGCGCTATCTTCCGCGCCGTGAACCGTTCGACCTTCCCCCTGCGCGCACGCGCCCTCCTGCTCGTGCTCCCCGTCCTCCTGCTCCTCGGCGGCTGCAAACGTGGCGTCGAGTGCACGACGGAGATCACCGCCGGGACAGGCACGTTCAAGGGCACGGCGCGCGGCGAGGGCGAGGAGAAGGGGCCGGTCATGAAAGCCTCGCTCCGCGACGCATGCCAGAGGATGTGCGTCGATACGAAGGCACCCGTACTCGACACGTGCATCACCCGTTGCAGCGTCGACGTCGGCGCGACGAAAATCGGCGCGCGCACCACCTGCAACGACTGAAGCAGAGGACGCCCATGATGCTCGCCTGGTCCTTTTCCGCGCGTACGATCGACGAGATCGAGCGCCTCCTTCGCGCCCTCGGCAAACACCGCTACGTCCGCGAGGTCGACCACCGCATCCACTGGTCGGTGGATCGTGCCCTCGCCGAGCTGCCCGCCTTCGCCCCCCACGCCGCGGCCTTCGCCGCTCGAGCCGCGCGAGATAAAAACCTCGAGATCGCCTCGCGCGATCCTTCACTCTGGCGAGCGGCCACCGCCGACGACATCGTCGCCGTCCTGCGCGCCTTCTGGACCCCGGGCGAGGCCGCCGAGCGTTACAAAAAGGCATTACGCAGAGCCCTCGCCGAGACTGGCTTGCCCCCCGCGACCCACGAGCCCTTCGAGGCCTCCGCGGACGAACCCCCGCACCCCGAGCTCGTGCTCGTCGACTGGGAGCTTTTCCCCGTCGACGAGCTCGACGCCGATCGTCACCGCGGCGCGCTCGAAGCCATGGAAGAAGCGGGCGAAGAGGTCAACGCCTCCGCGCCCGTCTACCAGGAAGGCCCGATCCTCGCCGCGCCGGAGCTCTGCGAAGGAGCCCCGGACGGCGAGCTTTGCGAGGACTTTTTCGTCTGGTCCGATGGGCCCTACAGCTACTCGGCCTACGTCTTTCGTGGCGCCGCGAAGGTCGCGAAGCTCGCCGAGCCGCCCGTCGGGTACAACGACATCTAGCGGCGTTTTACGTGTTCGGTCCGATGAACGGTCGTGAGCGATCGGGCTGCCCGGGCAGCGTCCTGCCCGGCACCTCTTCGAGGCGCGTGCTCTCCGACAAGGGCGTCTCCGACTCGCTGATCGTCGCGGTCGCTCCACGCGCCGAGCGCATCGCGCGCACGGCTCCGAAGAAGGCGACCACGAAGAGCACAGCCGCGAGGATCGCGAGCCTGCCCGCGACCGAAGGCACGACCGCGCCGAGCGCGATCATCACCGCGATGATCGCCAGCACCCCACCCACGGCCCCGCAGGCGAAGGCCACGACGCCCCACACGACGCGCGGCACCATCTCGGAGACCGCTCGTTGGGCTTCGAGACGACCGAGCGTGATGCCGTCACGCACGAGCTCCGACGCCACGTCGATCGTGTCCCGCGCGACGGCCGCGATCGCCTCTCCGGTCGACATCCCCTCGCCGGCCGGCCTGCGCGTGCTCGGTGGCAACGCGCGCTCGGAAATCTCGGGATGCATCCTCGCGGGGCCACGCACGAGGGCGTGCCCGTTTCCGTTTCCCGATGGTCGATCCTGCTTCATCGCTCGCTCTCCTTCACAACGAGCGCCACGCGAGGCGCCGGCGTCTGTGCACGACGGCCGACACGATCCCGAGCAGGAAGAGCCCGCCGATCGTGACGACTGCGCGCACCATGTTCCTGCGCATCGAGCCGGCGCTCGATTTGAGCATCGACGAGATACGACTGAGATCCGCGACGAGCCGCTCCTTGGCCAGCTCGAGCCTGTGCTCGAGCGCTCGTCGCTGTTGATTTACGGACAGCATCGCCGTGCCCGTCGCCCTCGGATCCTGGTCGCTGAGACGATTCACGCCCGCCTCAGGTGCAAGCCGCGTTCCCCGCCCGCGCGGCGCCCGTGTGCAGCGAGCGGCCGAAGCAGCCGCGAACTTTGGGGTTTCGTTCCCTCGCCCGACGTGCCAAACCGCCGTGCCGAGAAGGCATCCTCATGAAGATCCCGCGCCACATCTTCCGCGAGTACGACATCCGCGGCGTCGCCGAGCGAGACCTCTCGGACGACCTCGCCCGCGCGCTCGGCCTGGCCTTCGCG
>JANMGF010001142.1:0-1974 GCA_031374535.1 Polyangium sp. (in: bacteria) | reverse complement strand
CAAGCCGTGCAGGAAAAAGCCCTGCCTGGCGACATGATCACCTATTCGCTCGAGGCCAAACCCGACGGCATGCTCGTCGACGCGGCGACGGGCTCCGTGACGTGGACGCCCATTGTGGGCCAGGAAGGCCCCGAGGCCGTCACGCTCGTCGCCACTGGCCCCGACGGACAGAACGCGAAACAAGACTTCACCATCGAGGTCGAGCCCGCCGTCAACATCGCCGGCATGCACCCGGCCGCCGGCAGCGCCGCGGGCGGCGAGCTGGTCACGATCAGCGGCTACGGCTTCGTTGGCGCCGTCGGCGTGCTCTTCGGCGACGTGCCCGCGGCCGACGTCATGGTCCTCGACGACGGCACGATCAGCGCCACCACCCCCGCCGCCGTCGCCCGCACGCGCATCGTCACGGTCACGATCGACGGGACCCCACAAGCCACGTTTTCCCCTGGCTTCACGCACCTGCCCGTCGCCGCTTCGACCGACGTCACGCAAGCGACCCTCTCCTCCACCCTCAAGGTGCAGGGCCTCGGCTTCGACCCCACGTCCGTCGAATCGAACCTCCTCGCGATCCCGGGCCGCAGCGGCACGCGCCGCAAGATCGTCACGAACCAGGCGGCCTCCGGCGACCTCGCCTTCGCGCTCGGCGTGGGCAACTCCGAGTCCACGCTCGCCACCGGCGCCATCGCCCTCGAGGTCAATGGCCTGCGCTCGAACTGGTTGCCCCTCACGATCAGCGACGCGAGCATCGCCGCCGAGCTCGCCGTCACGGGCTTCGACGCGCCCCACGCGCCCGGCGAAACCATGACCCTCACGGGCGCCGGCTTCGTCGGCCTCCAGCCCGCCGATCTCTCCGTCACGTTCGCCGGCTCCGCCGCGCCCGCGCCCGTCACCTCGATCAACCCGAGCGGCACGCTCGTCGTCGTCACCGTCCCCGTCGACGCGATCACCGGCCCTGTCGCCCTCTCCGCCCCGGCGCGTTTGCCCGCGCGGAGTTATGTCGCGGCCACGATCACCGGCACCAAACCCGCGCTCTCCGTGCTCGACACGACCCCGGCCGGCGGCGCGCCCGGCAGCGCGCTCGTCCTCCGCGGCACCGGCTTCGCCGCCGATCCCGCGATGAACAAGGTCACCTTCGACGGCATGGAGGCCGTCGTCCTCTCGGCCGAGCCCGATCGCCTCGTCGTCGAGGTCCCCGCCGTCGACTTCGGCCCCGCCGAGGTCCTCGTGGATGCCGACGGACAAACCACCGTGGCCGGCGTCTACGGCGTCGTGGGTGACTTCACGATCCTCGCCGGCGGCGGCCCCGAAGAGAACGACATCGGCGACGGCGCCGACCCCTTGCTCGCCTCGCTCGAAGGTGGGTTCGTCACGACCGACGCCGCGAACAACTACTACATCGCCGATCGCAAACGCGTCCGCGTCCTCAACAACGGCGCCTCGCCCGTCACGATGTTCGGCACGACGATCCAGCCGAAGACGATCCAGACCGTCGCGCAGGCGCCCGAGGGCGTCGTGACGGTCGCGATCCACCCCGTCACCCAGGACGCGTACTTCTCGACGAACGTCCGCGTCTACCGCGCCAAACGCACCGACGGCGTCGTCACCGAGTACGCCGGCTCGGCCACGAGCGGCAACGGCGGCAACGGCGGCAACCGCTTGTCCGCGAGCTTCAACAGCATCACCGACCTCGCCTTCACGCCCGACGGCTCGGCCCTGCTCATCGCCGACAACCAGAACGGCACGATCCGCGCGATCAACACCACGGGCACGAGCGGCACCTTCTGGGGCGTCACGATCGGCGCCGACGCGGTGGATCTGATCGCCACCCTCGGCGTCGTCAATCCGCTCACCGTCACCCTCGACACCGAGGGCAGCATCTACACGGGCAACTTCACCCAGGTCCGCAAGATCCCCTGGGATCGCCTCCCCGTCGGCGCGCCTGGGCACGTCGACAGCGTGCAGATCGCGGGCGGCGGG
>JANMGF010001088.1:0-7735 GCA_031374535.1 Polyangium sp. (in: bacteria) | reverse complement strand
CGCGAGCTCGAGGAAGGAGCTCGCGGCCTCCTCCTTCGCCGAGGCGATCTCCGCGCTCGCGCGGGTCGACTCCCGCGTCTCGGGGACCCGCTCCTCCATGACGACGCTCTTCGCCGTATGCGGCGCCGACACGGCAGCCTCGACGCTCTTCGGCGCGACGCCGGCCGGCGGCTTCAAATTGTCCACGTCGAGCCGCGCGAGAACCTTGTCGGCGAAGCCTGCATCCGCGCGGAAATCCGCGCCCGCGCGCCCCACGAATTCCGCCGCGCGCTCGGCGTCGTACCGCAGGTCCCGGCACGTGTCGCAGTCGGCGACGTGATCGAGGATCTCCTTCGGCGCCGATCCGTCCAGGACCTCGACGATTCGCTCCTCGACCTCGCGGCAGAGCCCACTCACGTTCGTCTCGCTCGTGCTCATCGCTTCACTCCTCGCCGATCTCCGCCCGCATCTTGCCGAGCGCGCGGCTCACGCGTTTGCGCGCCGCCGCCTCGTCGATCCCGCACGCCAGGGCCACCTCTCGAAAGCTGAGCCCCGCGTCATACCGAAGCACCAGGGCCTCCCGCTCGCTTGGCTTGAGCTTCGCGAGCGCCTCGCGCGTGCGAGACGCCCGCTCCTTCTCCAGCGCGAGCTCTCCCGCATCGGCACGATTCGTCGACGTGTCGTGCACCAGCCGGAGCCGCGCCTTCTGCCGCGCCTGCGTCTCGGAGAACCGACCGCAGATCCGCCGCGCGATCCCGAACACGAACGCGCGCACGCTGCCTTCGGCCCGGTACGTCGGGAACGCGTCGTACGCGGCGAGCAAGGTCTCTTGCACGAGCTCCTCGCTGTCCGCTTGCGAGCCGGTGAAGGCCATGCAAAGCCGACCGATCGGCGACGCATAAGCCCGCGCGCACCGCGCAAGCGCCTCGCGGTGGTTTCCCGCCGCGATGAGCTCCTCGATGTCGCGCGCCTCCTCGGCGTGCGATCGACCATCCTTCATCTCTGCACGTGCCAGACCCGGGGCCATGGTTGCCTCTTCGCCTGCCATGTTGCTCGGAGCTCCTCTTTTGTGACCGCGACCGAAGCGATCCCCGCGTCGCCCGTCCAATAGACTTCGCGTGGACCCCGGAGCGCCCCGCCCACGACCGTGGTAGGATCGGTCGAGATCACCGGCTCCTGCCGGCGGTCCGGCCGCCCACGGCGCGACCTTTGCAGCGCCCCCGTCCACGCTACATCATCGCGCGAGCGCCCATCTCGCCCGACGAGCTTCGAGGAGCGCCTCCCATGACGAATTTCCCCGTCCTGCCCGCCAGAACGCCCGCTTCTTCTTCTGCGCCTCACGAAGGCGCGTCTCTCGTGGGTCACACCCGCGGCGTGAAGAATCGTCAACGGTGGCCGATCGCAGGCTGCTTCGTCGCCCTCGCGCTCCTCGGCCCCACCGCGGCCCTCGCCCAGGCCCCCGCGGTCGTCCCGGCCGATGTCGACGCCCCCGCGCCTCCGCGCCCGCCCGCGCAAAAAGCTCCGCCGCGCCGCCTCGCGCCGGCTCCCTTGCCCGCCCCGCAGCTCGCCCCGCCCGCCGCGATTCCGCCCGCGCCGACGCCCAGCGCGGATCCCAACGCGCCCGTCGATCCCAACGCGAAGAAGGAGCCCTCGGTCGAGGAGCGCGCGCTCAAGGGTGTCGTGACGATCGAGCGTGCGGGTCAACCGCTCTCGCTCGGCGCGGCTCTCGCGGGTGACGGTCGTATCCTCGCGGCCCTCTCGCCGCTCGGCTCCGGCAACGACCTCGAAGCACGCTTCGCCGACGGCTCCGTCGTCCGTGTCAAGCTCGGCCATCACGATCGCACGTGGGACCTCGCGCTGCTCGTCCCGCAGTCGGGGCGCTGGACCCAGGGGCTCGTCGCCTCGACGCGTGATCCGCTCCGCGCCGACGCGACGATCCGCGGCTTCGCGATGGGCGGCAAGGGCAAACCCGCCGTCTCGCAGATGGTGATCCGCGGCCGTCGCAACTTGCTCGGCGCCGACGACGCCACGCTCGCGAATGCCCTCGAGCTCGGCTCGCGCATCTCACCGCTCGACCTCGGCGCGCCGATCGTCGACGAGGAAGGCCGCGTCGTCGCGCTCCTCGGCCGCGGCTGCTCCCCGAACGAGGCCGGCCGTCCTTGCACGCCCGTCGCGTTTGGCATCCCGATCAACGCGATCCGCTCGTTCCTGCGCACGGTGCCGCCCTCCGCGGTTCCGCCGGCTGCATGGATCGGCATCCAGGGCGCCTCCGAGGTCGGCATGTTCGCCAAGGGCGTCCGTGTGCAGAGCATTCACCCGGACAGCCCCGCTGCCGAAGCGAAACTCAAGGCCGGCGACGCCTCGGTCAGCGACATGATCCTTGCCGTCGACGGCGTGCCCGTGACGACGCCTGAAGCGCTCGCCGAGGTCATCCGGACGCACGCGGTCGGTGAGAAGGTTCCACTCACGGTGTTTGGCCAAGGGAAGTATCGTCAGGTCACGGTCGTGCTCCGCCAGGCGCCCGACCCGCGCGCTGCACCGAAGGCGCCGTCGGCTCCGGCCGAGCTGCCGACCCTCGGAGATGCAGCGCCGCCCACGCAAGCACGTCCGAGAGCGGATTTGCTGGACCGCAGGAGGTAAGGTCGATCCCAATCGACGTCCTGTAGAACTCCATCCCGCGGGATCTCGTTGACACCCCGCCGAACGATCCCGACCATGGCATGCGCGGCCCTCGGCTTCCCCGTCAGGAGCGAGAAGAGCGAGCCGCTCCGTCCCCCACATCCGGTGAACCGTGGCTCAACAGCTCCGCATCGAGGTAGCCGGCGAGACGAACGTCGGCCGCAAGCGTAATCACAACGAAGACAACTTCGCGATCATGGCGGAGTACGGCCTCTTCATCGTGGCCGATGGCATGGGTGGCCACGCTTCGGGCGAGGTCGCCTCGAAGATGGCCGTCGACGCGATGCAAGAGTTCTTCGCGCAGACGCAGGAGGATCCCGAGCGGACGTGGCCCTACAAAATGGACCGCACCAAGGGCTACGAGGAAAACCGCCTCATCACGGGCATCAAGCTCGCGAACCTGCGCATCTACGAGACTGCACAACGCGAGTCGAAGAAGCGCGGCATGGGGACGACGTTCGTCGCCATTTTCACGGCCAACGACGGCGTGTACATCGCGCACGTCGGTGACAGCCGCGTCTACAGGCATCGCGACGGCAAGCTCGAGTGCCTCACCGAGGACCACTCGCTCTTGAACGACTACATCAAGATGAAGCGCCTCACGCCCGAGGAGATCGCGAACTTCCCGCACAAGAACGTCATCGTGCGCGCGCTCGGGATGAAGGAGACCGTCAAGGTCGACACGCGCTTCGAGGTGCCTGCCGTCAACGACACGTACCTGCTCTGCTCCGACGGCCTCTCCGGCCCGGTGACCGATCCCGAGATCGCCGACATCCTCTCGCGCCACAGCGACATCAAGACCGCGACGGCGAAGCTCATCGAGCGCGCGAACGAGAACGGCGGACCCGACAACGTCACGTGCGTCCTCGTTCGCTGGACGCCCTGATCGATCACACACACGCACGACGCTAAGCGCGCTGCACACGCGGCGCGTGAAGGCGTTCGTGCGCGTGATGCGCGTGGGATGTGCGCGTGCGTTACCCGCGGAGTGCGCGCGCGCGGGGCGTGATCATTTGCCCGTCGAGAGCATGATCGCCGCGACGATCCCGAAGCCGATCAACGCGAAGAGAACGCCGCCGAGCAGAAAGGGCCACACGCGGCGCGGAGCCGGCGGCTGTGGAACGAGGTCGTTCACGACTTGCGGTTGCACACCCGTCTGCTGCGGCCACGCGGCTTGCTGCTGCGGCATGCTCATCGGTCGTTGCGCGTAGCCCTGCGCGTCGGGGTATCCCCCCTGCATCGACGTCGACGAAGGGTTCTGCATCGGCCCGCCGTACCCGGGCGGCTGCACCACGCCGTACGTCCCCGAGCTCGACGCGCCCGTGTAATTGTTCGAGTTCGGACCATATCCCGAGGGGCTCGGTCGCGCGGCGCTCGAGCCCGAGGGCGCCGCGCCTTGCCCGAGAGGCGGCCACACAGGACCACCGGCGCCCTGGTTCGGCATGAGCCGCGCGATGGGCATCGCCAGCGTCGCGGCCGCGTCGTCGGTCGTGTTCTCGGAGGCGATGTCGATCGGATCGGGGCGGCGGATGTGCGGCTCGTGGCGCGTGACGTCGTACGGGATCGTCCCGCGAGGTCCACCCGGCATGGATGTCGGAGGGCTGCCTTGCGAGGACGCGCGCGCGCTCGGGATCGACGTGGACGGCGCAGGCTGCGTGTGTGCCGTGCCCATCGAGCTCACGAGCGCGTATTGCCCCGTCGCGCGTGGCCCGAGGTCGCGCCACGCGGAGAGCGCTTCGACGGCGTTCTGGAACCTCTGGTCCGGATCACGCGCGAGCCCCCGCGCGACGAACGCTTCGAGGCGCGGATCGACGGCGCCATCCATCGCGTCGCTGATCCTGCGCGGCGGCGCCTTCGCCTTCATCTCCACCATCACGAGGACGTTCTTCGCGAGGTAGGGGAGCTGCCCCGTGAGTGACTGGTAGATCATCGTCGTGCACGCGTAGATGTCGGCGCGCTCGTCGACCATCTTCGCCTTGCCGATCTGCTCGGGCGGCATGAACGAGAACGTCCCGAGGCTCTGCCCCATCTCGGTGAGCGTCTCGCCTTCCATCTCTTTCGGCAGCTTCGAGATGCCGAAGTCGAGGATCTTCACGCGCGTCGTTCCGTCGGGCCTGCGCTCGAGGAAGATGTTCGAGGGCTTGAGGTCGCGGTGGATGATCTTCACGCGGTGCGCGTCCGCGAGGCCCATCCAGACCTGGTCGATGATGACGTAGAGCTCGTCGAAGGGGATCGGGCCGGTGCGCTTCAGCCGTTCGATGAGGCTCTCGCCTTCGAGCAGCTCGAAGACGAGCACGATGCCGAAGGTCGCGTCCTCCTCGACGTCGAGGACCTGCGTGACGTAGTCGCTGTTGATGGAGCCCGCGGCGCGCGCCTCGCGACGGAAGCGCTCGACGGCCGAGGCCTTCGCCTTCGCGTCGGCGTGCAGCACCTTGATCGCCACGGGGCGTCCGGTGCGCGTGTTCTCCGCGGCGAACACCTCGCCCATCCCGCCGCGCCCGATGGGACGGGTCACGCGGTAGCGGTTCGCGACGATGGTGCCGGCTTCGATCTCCAAACGATCGCCCTCGGACTAGAACGTCCCGACGGCCATCATGCCGCCGCCCTGCGGTATGGCCCATGGAACGAAGGAGAAGGAATCCTTCGGCGGCTCGGCCGGCTTCTTCTCCGGCCGCGTGAAGAAGAGGATCGCCGTCACGGCAGCGCCCGCCACGGCCACGCCGAAGCAGACGTCCGCGACCGCGTTCAACGTGACCACGCCCTCGCGCATGTCCGCGAGCTTCCGCGCGTCGGGCTCACGGCCGTTCGCCGCGTCGTAGTCGGCCTTCGCGCCTGTCGCGAGCGCGCCCCCGACCACCGCGCCGGCCACGCCTGCGGCGATCGACACGCCACCCACGACGAACACGAGGGTGGGCACGGGGCGCGCTGGTGCCTCCTTGGGTTTGTCCTCCTCACCCTTCATGTCCTGCTCGGTGAAGCCCTCGGCGGTCACGGGTTTGCCCTTGTCGAACTCGAACTCGTGCTCGTACTTGCTGCCGTTGGTGATCTCGACCTTCCACACCTGATCGGGCGCGCCGTCGACGCTCGCCTTGAACTCGTGCGTGCCCGGATGGATGCCGATCCGCGAGCCCGCGATGCCCACGGTGTAGCGGTTCGTGATCGGGAAGCCGCGCGCGGGGGTGCGGACGTCCGTGATGGTCACGCTCGATCGATCCGACTTCAGCGTCACCCACGCGACGGCCGATCGGATCGCCTTCAGATCCGTCTCCATCTGCTGCTTGTCTGCGGGGTCGAGCTGATCGCCCTTCGCGTCGAGGAACTTGTCGAGCAGCGAGATCGCCTCCCCGTCGCGCTCGAGCTCCATCGCGCAGAGGCCCATGCCCTTGACTGCGTTCATCGAGCCCGAGAGGTCGAACGCCTTCTTGAACTCGCGATACGCCTCCTCGCACTTGTGCCCGGAGGGATCGTTGTAGAAGGCGGCGCCCGCCTCCATGTGTCCCTTGGCCTGAACGAGCTTCGGATCCTCGGGCGCAGCGGGCTCGGCCGTTGGGGGCTTCTTGCCGCCCTTGCCCTGCGCGAGGGCCGGACACGTGGCGGCGAGCATGGCGAGAGCCGTGATCGCGGAGAACGTACGCGTCAGCGCGGACCGCATATCCCAGAGGGTACCCCGGGTCGCGCTGGATCGGAAAGAGAACCGCGGAGAGGGTTTGGGGGCGTCGCTCCGCGAGCGGAGCCCCCAAGCGTCGACCACGCCCAGGAGGGGGGCCCCGTCACTCCTCGGTGGAACGCAGCTTGGCGAGGACGGTGAGGTCCTCGAGCGTCGAGGTGTCGCCCGTGGTCTCGCGCCCGGCGGCCACGTCTTTCAGGAGGCGCCGCATGATCTTGCCGCTCCTCGTCTTCGGAAGCGCGTCGGCGAAGCGGATTTGATCGGGCTTGGCAAACTTGCCGATCTCCTGGCCGACGTGGTTGGCGAGCGTGGTCGCGAGCTCCGGGCCCGCCGAAAAGCCGGGGCGCAGCGAGACGAAGACCACGAGCGCTTGGCCCTTGAGGTCGTCCGGTCGCCCGACGGCCGCCGCCTCGGCCACGGCCGGGTGCGAGACGAGCGTGCTCTCGATCTCCGCGGTGCCGATGCGGTGGCCTGCGACGTTCAAGACGTCGTCGATCCGACCGACCACCCAGAAATAACCGTCCGCGTCGCGCCGCGCGCCGTCGCCGGTGAAGTAGCAGCCCTCGACGTCGCTGAAGTACTGCCGCTGGAAGCGCTCGTCGTCGCCCCACACGGTGCGCAGCATCGAGGGCCAGGGGCGCTTCAAGACGAGCATGCCGCCCTCGTTCGCGCCGACGGGCGTGCCGTCCTTGTGCACGACGTCCGCCACCACGCCGAACATCGGGAGGCCCGTTGATCCAGGCTTCGCCGCGGCCGCGCCGGGCAAGGTCGTCATCAGGATCGAGCCCGTCTCCGTTTGCCACCACGTGTCCACGATGGGGCAACGCTCGCCGCCGACGTTCTTGTGGTACCAGATCCATGCTTCGGGGTTGATCGGCTCGCCGACCGTGCCGAGCAGGCGCAGGCTCGAGAGATCACTCTTCTGCGGCCACGCCTCGCCCTGGCGCATGAAGGCGCGGATCGCCGTCGGCGCGGTGTAGAGGATGGTCACGCCGTGCTTTTCGATGAGGCGCCAGAAGCGGCCCCAGTCGGGGAAGTTCGGCGCGCCTTCGTAGAGCAAACACGTCGCGCCGTTCGAGAGCGGTCCGTAGACGATGTAGCTGTGCCCGGTCACCCAACCGACGTCGGCCGTGCACCAGTAGACGTCGTCCTCGCGCAGATCGAAGACGTACTTCGTGGTGACGTGCGCGCCGACGAGGTAGCCCGCGGTCGTGTGCAAGACGCCCTTGGGTTTGCCCGTGGAGCCCGACGTGTAGAGGATGAAGAGCGGGTGCTCGGCGTCGACGATCGTGGCCTCGCGGCGCGCGTGGCCGTTCGGATCGACGATCTCGTGCCACCACACGTCGCGCCCCTCCGTCATCTGCACGGGACACTTCTCGCCGAGGTGACGGAGCACGACGGTCTTCTGCA
>JANMGF010001069.1:0-3347 GCA_031374535.1 Polyangium sp. (in: bacteria) | reverse complement strand
CCACGCCTCTGTCACGCGCCCTCGATCGGGCCTTCCGTACACGGCCACCGACGAGACGTACACCACGTGCGGCACACGCGCCTCGGCAGCCGCCTCGATCGCGGCGCGTGTCCCGCCCACGTTCACCCGCTCCATCTCGGCTGTGTCCGTCGCGTCCCCCACGACGGCCGCCGCGTGCACGAGCACGTCCGCGCCGCGGAGAACGTCCGCGAGCGCCCGCACGTCCGCGACGTCGCCGCCCACGACACGCACGCCGATCCGCGACAACGTGCGCGCGTCGAGCCGCGTGGGATCCCGCGAAAGCCCCACCACCTCGTGCCCCTCTTCCCGCGCACGTTCGCAGAGCCGCCGGCCCACCCCGCTCGTGATCCCCGTCGCCGCGATCTTCATGGCGCCGGAGGGTGGCACGCCGCTCTTCCCCCTTCCAGCGTGGGCTAGCCTCGCGACGGACGCGTCGGCGGGGGAGGCCTGCTCGACGGCGGCGCAGGGCGCGGGGGCTCGGCGACCTGCGAAGGCCGCATCGGCGCAGGGGGTAACACGGACGAGATCCGATCACTTCGCTGGGACTCGAGCGCTTGTGGCCTTCGCGGCGCGAGGCTCACGGGCGGCGCTTCCCCACGCACGCTCTGGCCGCGCAGGTACTCGAGCGCCTCGGCCTCGTCGTGGAAGACCTCGGCGCCGACGCCGTCCTCGCGCAGGTGACGCTTGACCTGAAGCGAGCCCACGGCCGTCTTCACGACGACGGCCGCGCCGCGAAACCCACGGAAGATCCGGGTCCGGAAGCGTCGCATCACCGTCTCGAACTGCGGATCGTTGCGCCGCGGCCCATCGCGCAGGTCCACGAGGAGCTTCTTTCGATCACGCCCGACCTCGTCGAGCACGGCGATCACCGCCTCGAGCTCCTGCTCCATCATCCAGGCATCGGGGTAGTCGCGTTGCATCCTCCGCAGGATGAGGATGTGCCCCGAGCCATCCGTCTCCACGATGTGATACGGGGTCTCGAGCTCGACCATCGGTCGCCATCATAAACCGGTGGTTTTCAGGCCGCGAGCTTTCTGTCCCATGCTAGGGTCCGCACCGCGAAAATGGCCCTTTCCTGCGCCCTGCGAAACACCACGCGACGCCTTACGAACCTCCAAAAGGCGCTCGGCATGGCCATCGCGGCCGTGTCGATCCTGGTGACCACGCGTGATGCGCGGGCCTGAGGCGTAGCGCCGGCCGTCGGTCCGACGGGCCTCTCCTCGTGCAGCGACGACTTCGGCCCCCTCACGCCCGTCTCCTCGGGCAAACCCGGCGCTGGGCCTACGAACAACGCGCCGCGGCCGCGGCTCTACCGCGTCGGCGTGGCGGCTGGTTACGCCTGGTCGAACCTGGTCTTCGCGGGCAAGTACGACGTCGCCATCGAGCGGCGCGCGGTCGTCGCCACGATCGAACGAAGGCTCAGCTCCGCATGGACGCTCCAGGTCGGCGCGGGCGGGATCCTCTGGGGCAGCCTGCGCACCGGCTCGCAGCGGTACGACTTCGGCCCCGGCTGGTCCGCCTCGATTGCCACGTCCTACCGCCTGCTCGACGGCCGCGGTCGCAAGCCTTTTGTCCTCCTCGGCGGCTCGCTCGCCTTCGCGAGCGCCGAGACCCGCGAGGCGCGCCCCGGCGCCCCGACGGTGCCCTACTACGCCGGCGATCTACGTTTCAGCGTGGTCGCCGGAAAGACGTTTTACGACGTGATCAGCCCCTACGCCGTCGCCCGCGGGTTCGGCGGTCCCATCTTCTGGCGTGTGGACGGCGCGGACCGAATCGGAACCGACCGGTACAAGTTCCAGGTCGGTCTCGGTCTCGTCGCGTCCCTGCCGATCGGCCTCGACGTCTTCGCGGAGATCCTCCCCCTCGGCGAACGAAGCGTCACGACCGGCGCGGGTTTTTCCTTCTAGAACCTCGGCGCGCTCCGCCGATCGAGCTCACCCGCTCAGATGCACGCGCAACTGATGGGATCACAATCCTTGCCCTCGAAGGCGCACCCGAACGCGCACGCGAACAGATCACACGCGCCGCCGCTGCTGCTGCTGGCGCCCCCGGAGCACACGCCGCCCATGCACGTCTGACCGGCCGCGCAATCGGCGTCGGTGCAGCACGGCGACGAGCAGACGCATGTGGAGCCGTTTTTCGCGTACCCCGAGTTGCAGCTCACGTCGCAGAGGCCGGTCGCGTTGCAGGTCGCGGCGCCGTTTTGCACCACGGGACACGGCGTACACGTCGTCGACGTGAAGCACCCCGTTTGCGGCGTGTTCCCGGCGCAGACGCCCGCGCAGAGGTGCTCGGTCGCTCCACACTGCCCCCCGCCCGAGCTCGACGAGCTCGCGCTGCTGCTCGACGCGTTGCTGCTCGATGCGTTGCTGCTCGATGCGTTGCTGCTCGATGCATTGCTGCTCGACGCGCTGCTGCTCGACGCGCCGTTCATGCCCCCCATCCCGCCGGCGCCGGGGCCCCCTCCCTCGCCGCCTTCCCCGTTGAACCCCGGCCCGGTGCCCGTCGCGCAACCGCTGACGAGCCACGACCCGAACCCGAGCGCCACCACAACCAAGCCAAGCCGCTTCGTGCTCACGACGGACCTCCGTCGTCGATGTTCACCCGTTTTTCCGGGAAGTGGAAGCTCCGCCGACGACACCGGCGTGGTAGACGAACCGCGAAACCAGCGCGCCGACGAGGCGGCGGTGGAGGATCCATGAAGCCCATCATTTCGCCCGAGCTGGACGTTTACATCGAAGAACATACGCGTGCTCGCCCGGCGCTCTTCGACGAGCTGCGCGAGGTCACTTATGCCTCGATGCAAAGCCCGCAGATGCAGGTGGGCCGCGTCGAGGGCACCTTCCTGAAGACGCTCTGCGCGCTCGCCGGTGCGCGGCGCGTGCTCGAGATCGGCACCTTCACCGGTTACTCCGCGCTCTGCATGGCCGAGGCGTTGCCCGACGACGGCGAGCTCTTGACGCTCGATGTCGACCCCGAGGCGACACGGATCGCCCGCTCGTTCTTCGACCGCAGCCCGCACGGCAAGAAGATCCGGATCCTGCTCGGCAACGCGCTCGACACCCTGCGCACCCTGCCCGGCGACGCGCTCTTCGACCTCGTCTTCATCGACGCCGACAAGGAGCGCTACGCCGATTACTACGAGGCCGTCATGCCCCTCGTCCGCCAGGGTGGCCTCATCGTCGGTGACAACACGCTCTGGAGCGGCCACGTCCTCGATCCGAAAGACGCGTCGGACCACGGCATCTGCCGCTTCAACGACCTCGTCCACGGCGACGGGCGTGTCGAGAACGTACTGCTCTCGATCCGCGACGGCATGATGCTCG
>JANMGF010001056.1:0-5850 GCA_031374535.1 Polyangium sp. (in: bacteria) | reverse complement strand
CGAGCTTCGACGCGTCGGTCTTCGAATTGCTCCTGGCGCTGCCGGTAGGAGCTTGCCTGGTCCTCGCGCGCGCCGAGGCGCTCCTGCCTGGAGATGGCCTCGCCTCGCTGCTGGAAGAGCGCGAGATCGATGCGGCGGTGCTGCCACCGTCCGCGCTCGCAGTGATGTCCGAGGAGAAGCTCTCGCGGCCAGCTTGGCTCTGGGTCGCCGGTGAGGCGTGCCCCCCGGAGGTGGCACGGCGCTGGTCGCAGGGGCGTCGGCTGATCAATGCGTACGGCCCGACGGAAATCACCGTGTGCGCGACGGTCTTCGCCTACGAGCCCTTCGAGGGGAGCTTTCCCATCGGGCGCGCGCTCCCGAACACGCGTGTCTACGTGCTGGATCAATACCTTCGACCCGCCCCGCTGGGCGTCCCGGGTGAGCTCTACATCGGGGGCGTCGGCCTCGCGCGCGGGTACGACGAGCGTCCTGGTTTGACCGCAACGCGATTTGTTCCGGACCCATTCTCTCCCGTGCCCGGCGCTCGCATGTATCGTACGGGCGACCGCGCGCGCTTTCTCCAGCGTGGAACCCTCGAGTTCCTCGGCCGCGTCGACGAGCAAGTGAAGCTTCGCGGATTCCGGATCGAGCTCGGGGAAATCGAGGCTGCGCTCGTCGCGCACCCGGGCGTGCGGGACGCGGCGGTGAACCTGCGTGGGGACCGGCTCGTGGGGTATGTCGTGGTCGATCCGGAGCACGCTCCGTCGCCTACCGCGCTGCGCGAGCACCTCGGGCGCATGCTCCCTGATTACATGATCCCTCCCGCCTTCGTCGCGCTCGATGCATTCCCGCTCTCGCCGAGCGGTAAGATCGATCGTCGCGCCCTGCCGGAGCCAACCCATGAACACCATCCCGAGGAGCGGCGACAATCACGCGATCGCCTGGAATTCGAGCTCGCGGCCATCTGGGAGGATCTTCTCGGCATCCGCAGCGTGGGGCTCCTGGATGACTTCTTTGCCCTCGGAGGTCACTCGCTGCTCGCCGCGAGGCTCGTCGCCCGCATCGAGAGCCAGCTCGGCCGCAAGGTGCCTCTCGCGCGGCTGCTCCGCGGCGCGACGGTCGAGGAGGTCGCCGCCGCGTTACGCGAAAGCCCCGCCGGACCTCGCTCGCCCCTCATCGCGTTGCAGCCCCGAGGCACGCGCGCACCCCTTTATTGCGTCCATGCCATCGGTGGCTCCGCGCTCTCGTACCTGGAGCTCGCCCGCGCCCTCGGCGACGAGCAGCCTCTCCATGCCTTTCATGCGTCCGGGCTCGACGAGGGTGAACCCACGGACGACGTGGTGAAGATGGCCATGCATTACGTCGATGCCTTGCTCGAGACCAAACCCGAGGGCGCCATTCAGCTGCTCGGTTGGTCCTTCGGCGGCCTCGTGGCGTTCGAGATGGCCAGGGAGCTCGACGCGCGCGGGGTTCCGGTCGAGCAGCTCATCCTGGTCGATACGCACCTGCCCGCGCATATGCAGGATCCGGACGACGCCTCGCTCACCCTGCTCTTTGCCCGCGAGCATGGCATGACGCTATCGAACGATGAGGAGACCCTCCTGATCACGGCATCTCCGGACGAACGGAGGGCGCTGCTGTCGACGCTGGCCGTAGAGCAGGGGATCTTCCCCACAGGCATGGCGAAGACCATCCTCGAGCGCACGCTCGGCGTGTACGAGGCGCACCTGCGCGCGCTCAGAAAGTATGTTCCTCGAAGAGCTACCGTGCGTACGTCCCTGATTCGCGCGATGGGCTCCCCGGCCTTCGCCGAGGAAGTTGCCTCGTTCGAGGATCCGACGGGCGGCTGGGGCGAGCTCGTCATCCCGGCTCCCAGGACGTGGGACTTGCCCGGCGATCACTTCGGCCTCTTGCGTGCGCCTCTCGTTGTCGAGGTCGCGAAAATCGTGCAAGGATGTCCACCGCGGTCTTCTTGAAGGAGATTTCCACTCATGACATATAAATCCCAATACCTCACTCCACTGCTTTTTGGAGGCATCCTGCTCGGATGCTCCGAGCCTGCGGCGCTTCCTCCTGCGGTGGGTCCTCTCGGCGAACGCGCGGATCTCCCCGTGGATTCACGCATTCAGATCGATGGCTTATCGGCCCCCGTGGACATCGTGCGCGACGACCAGGGCCGCCCGCACATCTATGCGTCGACCCTGGCGGATGCCATGCGCGCGGAAGGATACATGGTCGCGATCGATCGTACGGTGCAGCTCGATCTGTTCCGACGTCACGCCCTGGGCACGACCGCAGAGTACTTCGCGACCATCAACCCGCTCTCCATCAACCAGGACATCGGCTTACGGACCGTCGGCGTGAACCGCGTCGCCGCGGCACAGTATGCGTCCATCGAAGATCCTCAAGCGAAGGCGCTCCTGGAGGCGTATGCCGACGGCATCACCCAGGCGTTTCGTCGGTTGCGCAAGGAAGAGATCACCTTGCCGCCCGGCATTACCAATTACCCACTCGAGGCTCTCAAGGATTGGACGCCCATCGATTCGCTAGCGGTAGCGCGCCTCCGTATCTACCAGCTCTCGAATCACGCGACCGCCGAGACGTACCACACGAACCTGTTCGCCGATCTCGGCAAGACGTTCCCTGCCAACAGCCCTGATCAGACGATCGCAAAGCGCGCGGGCATGATCCAGGACCTCTGGCTCTTGACCCCGCGCGAGCGCGTGTACACGTCGTCCTTCGCGCCGCAGAACCCCGACGCGAAGCCCGTGTGGCCTAAGCCTTTCCCGACGGCGCGCGAGCGCTTGCCTGCCTCGAGCGATACCTTCTTCCGCATCATGGAGGAGATCAACGAGCGTCTCGCCCCCGATGGATTCGGCTCCAACACCTGGGCCATCTCCCCCTCGCGCAGCACCACCGGCCATGTCCTGCTCGCCAGCGATCCCCACCTCGGGCTCGGCGCGCCGTCCACCTTCTGGCCCGTCGCACTGCACGTAGGCGCGACGGGCGAGGGGCTACACCTCTCCGGCGTCGCTTTCCCTGGCGTACCAGGGATCACCCTCGGGCATAACGAGCACATTGGCTGGGGCTCCGCCGTCGCAGGTTACGACGTCACCGACGTTTACACCGAGCAGCTCACGCCTGATGGCAAGGCCGTCCTCTGGAAGGGGAACCCCGTGCCCCTCGAGTTCGTCGAGGAGGTCATCGAAGTTCAGGGTGGCGATCCGATCATCTACAAGCTCCCGATCGTCCCCCACCATGGCACCATCGCGCCAACCATCGAAAATGGCAAGATCCTTCCCATCGATCCCGCGGTCGGCGCCGTCTCGATACGCTGGACGGGACACGCGCCGACCCACGATCTGGAGGCGCTCTTCACCCTTATGCTCGCGAAGTCGGTCGACGAAGCACGCACGGGGCTCGAACGATTCGAGGTCGGCGCGCAGAGCTGGGTCGTCGGCGACACCGCGGGCAATATCCTCTGGACTTCGCACGCGCGTGTCCCCAAGCGCGCCCCGGGCGCCCTTTCGTGGGATCCGCAGACGGGCACGGGCAACCTGCCGTGCCTCGCGCTCCCGGGCGACGGGACCGCAGAGTGGGAGGCCGATATCCCGGCAGACTTGATGCCCTGGGGCAAGAACCCCGAGAAAGGTTACATCGTCGCTGCCAATAACGATTCATGGGGCGGCACCGACGACGGCGACCCCACCAATGATACGTTTCCTGATGGCACCCCGGCGTACCTGGGCTGCAAATTCGACCCCGGCTTCCGGGCAGCGCGCATCTCGAAGCACCTGGAAGAGGCAAAATCAGGCCTGTCGCCCGAGGACATGGCGAGCTTTCAGGCAGACGCGCGGTCCACGCTGGGCGCCCGTCTCGTGCCTTTCCTGCTCGAGGCCATCACGCGAGGCGAGGCGGAGCGGACCACGCCCGGAACACACGCGGATCTGACGACCCTGGTGGCGGATCCCGCCTACGTGCCGGAGCGCATCTCCGCGATCAAGGCCACCCTCCAGCAATGGGGAACGGAGGCTGATTACCTGGCCGCCTCGGGTATCGATCAGGATACGGGCGAGCTGCTCTCGGACGCAGACGGAGCGCCGAAGGCCGTCGAGGCTCGGGCCGCGCGGTCCACGTTGCTCTTCAACATCTGGCTCGTCCGTCTCCTCCGGCGCACATTCGGCGACGAATACGTCCGCGCCGGTCGCGGCGAGGGCATTCCTCGAGCGATGCAGGTCGAAGGCATGCTCCACCTCGTCGAGGACGAACCTGCTTCCTTTGCGACGTTCGACGCCTCGGCCAACGATAGCATCCTGTGGGACGACATCGATACCCCGGCGCTCGAATCCCGTCACGAGCGCGCGCTCCGGTCGTTGCTCGACGCCATCGCGTGGCTCGACCAAAACGCGACGGGGGACAAGGCGGCCTGGGGCGCGCACCATCGAGTCACGTTGGCTCCGCTCACGCCTCTCTGGATCGAGATGCACATTCCTTCCGTTGCCGATCCCGTCTTCAAGAAGGGTTTTCCGCGCCATGGAGACCTCCTCGCCGTAGACGCGAGCGATTACCGCACCTCCTGGCCCCTCGACGAATCCCCTGACTTCACCTTCGCGATCGGCGCCGCGCAGCGCTTCGTCATGGATCTCGACCCCGCCGGGCCGCGGTCCTGGAACGCCATCCCCGGCGGCAACATCTGGGATCCGGCGAGCCCCCATTTCCGTGACGGTGCGGATCTGTGGCGCCGAAACCAGACGCGCTCCGTGCCGTTCCGCGTGGAGGACGTCGTTGCCGCCAAGGAATCGAGGTTCGTCCTTTCGTCTCGGTAACTACGTTTGCTGGACGAATCAGGGCTCTAGCTTCGGCAAAACGATCCGCTCCCCCACGGGCGGCATCGCTACCGTCACCAGCCGCTCCTCCTGAAAACTCAAGAATCGTAGCTTGGGATCGTCCAGCGAGCGGTCGAACGTGAACCTCACGCGCACCGGGACTCCGTCGCGTTCCTCCACCACGTCTGCTTCGAACTCGGCGGTGCGCACGCGCGTACCGGCGGGCATGACGGCGCGTCGCGACCGGAAGACCCTCTCCTGAAAGCTCTCGAACCACCGCCCGCGGGGCGAAATTTCGAGCGTGGATGGTCCCACGCGCACGATATCGTGTTCGTGGGGCGACATGGAGAGGGTCCACCAGTGATGGACACGGGCGCCGCCGAGCATGGCCCGCGTCACGCCCCCCCAGGGGCCGAGGATCGGATCCGGCGCGCGCAGGACGACGACGTCGGTGGCAGGATCGTCTCCGAGCGGAGCCGACCGCAAGGTTGCATCACGTGAGCGGCCGAAGTGCGCGAATTTCGAGGTGATGTAGGGGATGAGGGCCGCCGGCAAAAGGAGATGCAAAACCCCGAAAACGAAGACGACCGCGCCCCAGGTGAGCCGCCGCCTGCGTGCATCCCCGAGCGCCCCGCGAGCCACGCGGTAGCCATACCGAAGCATCACGGCGATAAAGGGCGCGATGCCGATGGAGGGTATCAGCAGAACACGCCCCGAAAGGACGCTGGCGAGCGAAGGAAGGATGGCGAGGATCGCTCCGATGCCGAGCGCCCAGAGGCGGACGCGCTCCTCGCTCGATACGCTCGGAAAGGCATTCCGGCCCAGCACGATGAAGAGCGGCACCATCCCGAACCCGATGGTGATGAGGAGAACCTCCGCGCTGGCTGCGCCCGTCGGGATACCCGCCAGCAAGTCCGAGAGCAGAATCGGCAGGCTGTGCACGTGCCGCAACGCATAACGAAGAGGCTCGTCCATCGGGTCGGCATAGTTGCCCGATCCGCGAATTCCGCGCTCGTACATGACGTACAGAAGGAGATACGCTGCC
>JANMGF010001049.1:0-2462 GCA_031374535.1 Polyangium sp. (in: bacteria) | reverse complement strand
TGAGCTTCTTACGCGCCTCGGCTTCGAGCAGGCCGATGCGGGCCTTCTGGCCTCGCTTGATCCGCTTCTTCTTCAGCGGCGTCGAAAGCCATTCGTGTCGCAACCGGATATTCCACTTGGGAGTGTTCGCCATGTCTGTCCTCGGGGAGCGCGGCACGGTAGCGAACCACCCCGTAGAGTCAAGTCCTTCTCGCCCGGACGGGCCCGATCAATCCGGGATCTTCACGAGCTCCACCTCGAGCCGGACCGGCGGATCCCCCTCACGCGCCTCGACGAGCCGATCCCACGGGAAAAAGCCAGGCTTTTCCACGGTGATCCGGTGCTTGCCCGGGGGCATGGCGACGCCGCGCTTCGCCACGAACGCGAGCGCACCGACGTACTGGTCGTCGATCGTCACGGACGCGTCCGGGGCATTGCCCCCCATCCGGAGCGAGACCGTGGCCGGCACGCGCGGCGCGCAAGCCACGGCGAGCAGGGAGCCGCCGAGCAGGATCGCCGTCGCTACGCGTTTCGTGGTGGTTCTCATCATTCCCACTCGATCGTGGCCGGGGGCTTCGACGAGACATCGTACACGACGCGGTTCACGCCGCGGACCTCGTTGATGATCCGCGCGCTCGTCCGGCCGAGGACGTCGTGCGGGATGCGCGACCAATCGGCCGTCATGCCGTCCTTCGAATCCACGGCGCGGAGCGCGATCACCTCGTCGTACGTGCGCTCGTCGCCCATGACGCCCACCGTGCGCACGGGCAAAAGCACGCAGAAGCTCTGCCAGATCTTGTCGTAGAGACCGGCCTCGCGGATCTCCTCCTCGAAGATCGCGTCGGCCTCGCGAAGGACACGCAGGCGTTCTTCCGAGAGCGTACCGAGGCAACGCACGGCGAGCCCGGGGCCGGGGAAGGGATGCCGCCAGAGCAGGTGGTGCGGGATGCCCATCGTCGCGCCGACAGCGCGCACCTCGTCCTTGAAGAGCTCACGCAAAGGCTCGACGAGGCCGAGGTTCATGCGCGCCGGCAGGCCGCCGACGTTGTGGTGGCTCTTGATCACCGCGCTCGGACCCTTCGCCGAGACGCTCTCGATGACGTCGGGATACAGCGTGCCTTGCACGAGGAAGCGGCAATCCTCGATCTTCTTCGCCTCCTCCTCGAAGACCTCGATGAAGACGCGGCCGATCGTCTTGCGTTTCTGCTCGGGATCCGTGACGCCGGCGAGCGCGTCGAGGAACCGGGCCTCTGCCTTCACGTGCACGAGCCTGAGGTGGTAGTGCTCGCCGAACATCCGCACGACCTCCTCGGCCTCGCCTTTGCGCAAGAGGCCGTTGTCGACGAAGATGCAAACGAGGCGGTCGCCGAGCGCGCGGTGGCAGAGGATCGACGCGACCGAGGAGTCGACGCCGCCCGAGAGGCCACACACAGCGCTCGCGTCCGGGCCGACCTTGTTGCGGATGGCCTCGATGGATTCATCGACGAACGAGGCCGGGGTCCAGGTGGGCTCCATGCCGCACACGTCGAAGAGGAAGGCATCGAGGAGATCCTTGCCGCGCCGCGTGTGCGCGACCTCGGGGTGGAACTGGAGGCCGTAGATCCGTCGCTCGTCGTCGGCCATCGCCGCGAACGGGGTGGTCTCGGTGGTGCCAAGCGTGGAGAAGCCGGGGGGGAGCGTCGCAACCTTGTCGCCGTGGCTCATCCACACATCGAGGACATCGCCGTCGGTGAAGCGGTCGAAGACGCCGGCGGCGCGGGTGACGCGGACGAGGGCAGGTCCGTACTCGCCTTCCACGCCGCGCTCGACCTTGCCGCCGAGGAGGTACGAGAGGAGCTGCATGCCGTAGCAGATGCCGAGGATCGGGACGCCAAGGGCAGCGAAGAGATCGGCCGAGACATGGGGCGCGCCGTCGCCATACACGCTGGCGGGTCCTCCCGAGAGGATCACGCCGCGGGGGGCGAGCTCGCGGATGCGTTCGATCGGCAGGTCGAAGCGGTGGACCTCGCAATACACGGAGGCCTCGCGGATCCGGCGGGCGATGAGCTGGGTGTACTGCGAACCGAAATCCAGGATCAGGACGAGGTCCCGTCGGCCAGTGAGCATGGTCGCCGCGCTAGCACTTTTCGGGCGAGGGGGCGAGAGGAGGGCTAGATCGGGATGGGGGTCGGGACGAACGAGGTCATCCCCGGGGGAACGGGGACGTCGGGGTGTTTCTCCAGGATGGCCGCGAGGGCCTTGGCGAGGCGCTCGCTGGCGGTGGGATCGACGCCGCGCGCCGAATAAAAGACGGCATATTTGCCAGCGAGGGCCGGGGGCGCGGGGCCAGTGTCGGCGGCGAGGGCGATGGAGAGGCGTACGAGGGCGCGATCCTTCGCGCAGACGAGGGTGAGTTGTCCGTCGTGGATGGCGAGGACCTCGCGGACGGTGAAGCCCTCGAGGGTGCTGCCGGGGACAAGCGGCGCGACGAGGGCGAGCTCGGC
>JANMGF010001023.1:0-1110 GCA_031374535.1 Polyangium sp. (in: bacteria) | reverse complement strand
GCTCGGCACCTTCGAGGATCGCGACGGCGTCCGCGCCCTCATCCTCCGCGGCACCGCGAACCGCTACCTGGAGAGCGTGTTCAGCTTCGTGCCCGATGACGCCTTCGGGCAGGCGAACATCATCAGCGAGCGCCGGCTCGAGGTCGTGATCCACGAGGGCCACGAGCTGAATACCGTGCTCTCGGGCCTCCCGCTCTTCGTCTCCATCAACACATTCACGGGCACGCCCAACCAGTACACCGCCCGCGTCGAGGTCTCGGCGCGTTTTTACGATTTCCTCGGGGCGAGCGACCTCTGGATCGACGAGGCCGTGGAGCCCTTCTACGCCGTCAACGGCACCGACAACATCGTCTATCGTGGCGGCGTATCCGTGCTCGGAAACCCGCTCACCGTCACGGCGCCCGACGGCGCGCCGACGGTCTTCCCCGTCGATGCGGATAGCTACCGCCTCGATTGGTCGTACGCCAATCTTCACGACGCCATCGATCCGCACACGCAGCACCTCTCCTTCAGCGCGACGCGCCCCAACGGCACCCTCGCGAAGAAGACCACGCGCCTCGTCGCGCGCGTGACGGGCCTCGCCCTCACCTCCGGCGACCCCTACACGGTATGGCCGACGCCCGCGTGTGAGCCGGCGGTCTTTGCCTGCTACCACAGCCAGCCCGCGGGCACGACCGACTTCGCGGCGTGCGGCTCCTACCGAAAGGTGCAGCGCTGCGTCCATGCGGACGCGTGCGACGTGATCCAGGAGCCCCTCTCGCTCTCCTCGCTCGACGCTTCCTCGCTCGAGCCGGCGCGCGCGGCGTGGAACCAGGGATCGAGCGGCTACAACTGGCAGAACCTCCAGCCCGTCGCCGCCTACGATACGCCGGAGTGCCCCGAGGCGCCGGTCACGATCGCGAGCGTGGTCGACCAGATCGCCGCCACCGATCAGAACCAGCCGGCCTCCGAATACGGCACGTTCACCGATCGCGCCGGCCTCGCCGCGACCGTATTCTTCGGACAGACCGGCGGCAGCGCCCTGCTCGACGCGATCGACGCCTTCGCGGGCGGCGGCACGATCGAGGCGTGGACCTACAGCGATCAGGTGTCGTGCCACAACTGCACCGA
>JANMGF010001301.1:0-2662 GCA_031374535.1 Polyangium sp. (in: bacteria) | reverse complement strand
TCGAGATCGAGGTGACGTTCGAGATCAACGCCGACGGTATCGTCTCCGTCCGCGCGAAGGATCTCGAGACAGGCCTCGAGCAGTCGATCCAGGTCACCGCCTCGAGCGGGCTCACGAAGGAAGAGGTCGGCGCCATGATGGAGGCTGCCAAGGAGTACCTCGTCGAGCGGCGCAGCAACGACGAGTTCGAGGGCGCCAAGCAGGAGGCCGAGAAGGTCATCGTGGACATCGAGAAGATGTTCCCGAAGGTGCAGTCCATCGTGCAATCGAGCGATTTCGGCCGTGACGCCATCGAGAAGGCGCGCGCTATCCTGGAGCGTTGTCGCGATGCGATCGCACGCAAAGATCTCGGCGCGTTGCGTGGTCAGATGGACTCGCTCGCCCGCACGCACCGCATGTTCAAGGGCGTCGTCGCCAGGCCGCAGGGGTGATCTCGGCGCGGCGCTTCGCCCCGAGCGGAGGCCGTGGAAGGTGATGTCGCAAAAGCCTCCCGAACGATCGGAAGACGAGACCGGAGACGAGGGACCGGGCACGCAAGGCAGCGGCGCCATGGATCGCGGAGGCGCGCGCAAGCCCGTCGTGCCGCGGGGCCTCGGGCTCGCGGGTGACACCGTGCGTCCGCCGCAGCCCGTCGTCTCGTTCGGCGAGCCCGAGCCGCTGCCGGAGTTCGTCCAGGATCGCGAGACGTTGCCGCCGCCCGTCCCGATGGAGCAGCTCGTCGAGCAGATGATGCAGCCCGACATGGAGCTCGAAGAGGCGCGTCGTTCCTCGGCCGAGACGATCCCGCCGCCGGCGAGTGACGTGGACACGGTGCGGCCGCGCGGCGACGACGCGAGGACGATCCCGCCGCGGGACGACGACACGATCTTGCAGCGGGTCCACGACGCAAAGACGATCCCGCCGCGCGGCGACGACTCCGAGCCGCCGCGACGGGACGACGCGAAGACGATGCCCCCGCGGGGCGAAGACACGGATCCACCGCGGCAGGATGATCTCGCCACGTTGCCGCCTCCGCAGAACGACGCGGACACCCTTCCGGGCGTGGCGAACAACCTGCTCGAGGAGCACGAGCCGCTCTACCGTGGCATCGCCGCGCGCGAGTCGTCCTCGTCGCTCACGGCGCGCGCTCTGGACACGGCGGAGGCTGTATTCGAAGAGCTCGGCGTGGAGCTCTTCCGCGCGAGGGACACGATCGAAACCGAGCCGCCGCCGCGCTCGCGACCGATGGAAGAGCCGCCGCGCTCGCGGCCGGTGGAAGAGCCGCCGCGCTCGCGACCGGTGGAGGAGCCGCCGCGATCACGACCTGCGGACGAGTCGATGCGTGGTCGCGTGCCGGAGGAGCCGCCTCGTCCCCGCGCGATCGAGGAGCGCCCGCGCCTGAGCTCACGCCTGACGCCTCCGAGGACCGTACGTCCCACGAACGACGCGCCGCCTCCGCCCCCGCCGAGCAGCACGGCTGGGCGCCCGGGCTCGCATCGCAGGCGGCCTTCCGAGACGGGGGCGCGCAGCAGCGAATCGTTGATCTCGAGCGAGCGCCCGCTGTCCTCGGCGCCGGGCGTGCCCGTGAGCGAGCGCCTGAACGAGGTACGAGCGCGCTACGAGGCGGGTGATCATCGCGCCGCGCTCGCGCTCGCGGAGTCGATCCTCACGGACGCTCCCAATCACATCGCCGCGCTCAGCTACGCCGAGAGCTCGCGGCAGATGCTGAAGCAGAAGTACATGGCGCGGATCGGCGACACGAGCCTCGTGCCGCGCCTCAAGGCGGGCGTCGAGGAGATCGCGCGTCACGGCCTCGACGAGAGAGGGCGGCGCGTCCTCGCCTCGATCGACGGCGTGCTCTCGATCGACGACATCATCGGCGCTGCGGGGCTGCCGACGATCGAGGTGCTGCGTGTCCTCCACGATCTGCTCGTGGCGCACAGGATCGATCTCGGCACCTTCTCGAGAGGGAGACGATGAACGGTAGCGATGGACGCGCGGCGCGAGCCGGCATCGGGCGGACGATCCTCGCGATCGTCGTGGGCCTCGGCGCCACGTACGGAGCGGCGCTCGCGGCGACGGCAGGTTTGTCGGCGCAGGCCGTCGAGGCGCCGTCCACCGAGCTCGCCGAGGTGGCCCTTGCACCGAGCGGCGCGAGCCCCGGCGCTCTTCCGGCGTTTGCTTCCGAGCCGATGGCCGCGCACGCCGATCCCGTCGCGAGTTACACGCTGCGCGCCTCCCTCGATCCGACGCTCCACCAGGTGCGCGGCGAGGGCACGATCGTCTGGCGTAACGCCTCCCGCGTCCCGCAACGCGAGATCTGGCTGCACCTCTACCTGAACGCCTTCAAGAACGAGAAGACGAACTACATGCGGCAGCGCGCGCGCGGCTTCCGCGGCGGCGCGGCTCTCGCCGACTACGGCTGGATCCGTGTCTCGAAGCTCCACGCGCGCGAGCTCGACACGGATCTCTGGACCAACGCCGAGCGCCACACGCAGGGCGATCCCGACGACGAGACCGACATCCGCGTGCCCTTGCCGCGCGCGATCGAGCCCGGCGAGACGCTCACGCTCGACGTCTCGTTCGTCTCCGATCTGCCGAGCGTCACGCTTCGCACCGGGTTCGATGGCACGTTCCACATGGTCGCCCAGTGGTTCCCCAAGATCGCGCGGCTCGAGCCCGA
>JANMGF010000995.1:0-2409 GCA_031374535.1 Polyangium sp. (in: bacteria) | reverse complement strand
GGCAGGAGGACCGCCGACGCCTTTCCCTCCGGCGCGGGCGTGGGCGGCGGCTCGTCTTTCTTGCAACCTACGGCCAGGGGAGCGAGCGCGAGCACGAACGGAAGAAAAGACCGCAGCCGGATCATGAAGACATGCCTCCTCGAAGACAGCGGGCGCGTGGGCCTTGGGCCTGCGCCGACCGGACCGCATCATGCCCGACCAGCACGGACTTTCAAGCGTCGCACCTCTGCCTTCCCGCGCGTGGCCCTTGCGGGCGCGCACAACGGAAGCATGTTGGCGGGCGTGGCAACCATCCCCGAAGCACGCACGCAGGACCTCGATGGCAAGAAGTCCTCTGGCAAGGCCCGCGGGCTCGCGCGCGTGCCGCTCCTCCGCGACGGGCCCGCCGCATGGAGACTGCTCCGTGACCGGGAGGCGCCGTTCTGGGCCAAGTCACTCGTGGTCTTGTCGGTCCTCTACGTCGTATGGCCGCTCGATCTCATCCCCGACATGGTGCCTTTCATCACCTGGCTCGACGACGCGGGCGTGGTGATCCTCTTCCGGGTGCTGCTTCATCGGCAGCTCGGCCGTTATCACGAGCCGAAGCCGGAAATTCCGGCAGGCGGGCGAGAGCACGATGGGTCTCGATCCGGGACGGATGTCCGCGTAGCTTGACGATTCCCGTGCGACTCCAACGTGTGACGCTCGACAATCTCCGGATCGAGGACGAACGGTCGTATCGCCATATCGGGCTCTACGCAGAGCTCAAGCGAACGCTCGTGCACGACCGCGTGGCCTTCCTCGTCCCCAAATCCGGGTCCACCGAAGCGCGCTGGGACCGGGCGCTCTTCTTGAACCTCACGTTCTGGTCCCCGGACCAACCCGGCGACGTTCTGGACAGCGACGCCATCCAGGCCGATGTCGTGATGCACGCGTGCTGGCATCACCTCACGCGCCGCGCCCTCACGGCGCTCGGCACGACGGCGAGCCAGAGCCCCGAGGCGCTGTTCCTCGGCGAATCGATCGCGAGCGCGTTCGACCTCTACCTCGTCGGCCGCTTGCTCGGCCACGCGCCGGACGCGGCGTTCCTCGAGACGCAGGTCCCTGCGATGGCGGAGGCCGCAGACCAAGCGGGCATGCCGGAGGACGCCTTCGAGGCGATGCTCGACGAGGTGTCCCGCGATCCGGACAAGGCCTTCGAGGATCTGCGCGAGCTGCTCTTCGACGCGAGCACGGCGCTCGTGCGTGCCCCGTCCGTCGAGGAGGCCGCCGAGATCATCGCGCGCTTCGACGGCCACCGCTTCGGGCCGCTCCTGCATCATTACGAGCTCTCGACGTGGATCCTCTACGCGCGCGCCTACGCGAAGGATCTCGGCGCGCCGGATCCGCGGGTGATGGCCGTCGACGCCGCGCTCCGCAGCGCCTCGAGTCCGCTCGATTGGCTCGAAAAGAACTGGATTTCCGGGCTCTCGGGGGACCCGGCCGCCGCGGACGACCGAGAGGTTCTGCCACGATGAGCGAGAAGAAAGACGACGCGATCCCACCGGAGACGATGAGGTCGAGCGTACCGCCGACGAGCACCACCGACGTCGACGTATCGGCCGACGTGGTGACGGTGTATCCGCCGCCGCTCGCGAGCGCCGCAGAAGAGCTGAAGATCCCGCCGCCGCCGCCGCCTGTTCGCCCGCGAGCCGCCTCGCAACCCGCGCTGTCGAAAAACGCGATGTCGCAGCCGGCCGTGACGAAACGCACGCCGACGCTGAAGGACGACGACGACATGCGGTCGATCTTCGACGTCGATCGGCACGCCTCCGAGGAGATCCAGATCCCACCGCTCGAGGTCGCTGCCAACAAACAGGCCGCGGACAAGGCGGCCCAGCGCGGCTCGCGCCCCGACCAGCGCGAGATCAGCCGAAGCCGCAAGCTCGTCGACGAGGATCTCTTCAACCTGAGCGGCAGCCTGTTCAACAACCAGCCGCACACGCAGCTCATGGCGCCCGACGTCTCCGCGCTCGGGATGTCGGGGCTCACGAAGGATCTCGGCGCCGCGCAGAAGCCGGCCGAGACCACGAACAAAGCCAAAAACGAGGCCGCGCTCTTCACGCTGGGAGCGCCGCCGGTCACCGCGCCGTCGCCGCCCAAGACGTCCATGGACGCGATCGACGTGGACGTCGACGTCGCGGCCGCGGGCGGCAAGCTCGATCGGAAACGCATCGGGCTCGGGATCGTGATCGTCGCGGCCTGCGCAGGGCTCGCGTTTTTCGTGGCGCAAAACTCCTCGAGCAAGCCGGACGAGGTCGCGACGGCGACCGAATCGACGAACGCGCCGCCGGGCACGCAGGCCGGGACGAACGACACGCCCCTCGCGCTCCGCCCGACGGAGCCTGCGGCGGCGCCCGCACCCAACGCACCCAACGCACCCAACGCACC
>JANMGF010000989.1:0-1614 GCA_031374535.1 Polyangium sp. (in: bacteria) | reverse complement strand
CGCGAGGCCGAGGCCCGCGAAGGTCGTACGCATCAGCTCGACCTGGCCCGCCAGGGCGAATGGCACGTCGCGGGTGCGCGGATCGCTGTGGAGGCGCTCCTCGAGATCCGCGGCGGTGCGGCCGAGATCACGCCCCTCGGTCTGCATCAGGACGTGCGCGACGCGCTGAAGGTGGTTTCGCTCGATGGAGATCGGGCCCGCCGATCGCTCGATCGTGCCATAACTCCCGAGGGTGACGGCGCCCGTGTCCGTCGCCCGGATCGGGATCTCGCGGAGCCGCTCGGCGTCACTCACGACCCGGCGATCGTAAGCGGTGACCACGTAATACGACTGGCCATTCGATCCGTCGACCCAGACCGAGGGGGCATTGATGTTCCCGAGCGTCGCCTCCAGCGTGGTCTGCGCCGCCGCGCGCGCGGTCACGCCGACGAGGCCCGCCTCCTGCCTGTCGGTGGCCACGCGCAGCTCCGGGTAATCGAGCTGGAGGGTCCGGTAGATATCACGCACGCCGGGCACCGTACGCGCCACCTCCGCCACGGCGCTCGCCTGCGCGTCGAGCTCTTCGAGGCTCTCGCCGCGGACCTCGACGACCAGCGGGGCCATGTATCCATTCGAGAAGACGCTGGCCACGAGCCCGCCGGGCGCCTGCAAGAACTCCACGCCCGGGAAACGCCGCGCGAGCACGGCCCGCATCATGTCGGCGATCTCGCGCTGCGAATGCTTGCGTTTTTCGGGCGGCACGAGCGCGACGCGGAGGAAACCCATGTGCGGACCGGCGTTCGGGCTGTTCATCTTGGCCCTCGCCTTGCTCGGGGCCCCGACGTTCATGAGCACGAGCTCGACTTCGTCCTTCGGCAGCTCTTCCCGCAGCGCCGCCCCGATTTCTTGAAAGATGCGGGTCGACTCCTCGAGCGAGGTCCCAGGCGCGAGCCGCACGTAGACGCGCTCCATCGACTCGTCGATTTCGGGAAAAAACGCGCTCGGCAATCGGTAGGCACCAAAAACGCTGGCCGCGACGAGGGTGACGGCCAGGAGGACGACCGCGCCCTTGGAGTCGAGCGCCACGCGCAACGCAGCCGCATACCCACCTGCGAGGCGATCAATGGCCCTTCCGAGGGCGAGCGCCCATCTCCCCGGCTCACCGTGGCCGAGCAAATAACGGCACGCGACCGGCGTCACCAGCAAACTCACGAAGTATCCGGCCACCATGGCCGAGGCGATGGTGAGCGCGAGCGGCGAGAAGAGCTTCTTCGCGAGGCCCGTCAACAGAATGACCGGCAGGAGCACCGCCATCGTGCAAAGCGAGGCGGCGAGCGCAGGACCGGCGACGAGGTTCGCCCCGCGGAGCGCCGCCGTCGCGTCGTCGTCGCCGGCGAGCCTCCTCTTGTGGATCGATTCGAGCACGACGACCGAGATATCGACCAGCGGCCCCATCGCCAGCGTCAGCCCTCCGAGCGTGAAGGCATTGAGCGATTGTCCAGTGGCGTAGAGGACGATCAGGATGACCGCGAAGCACAGCGGCACGGAGATGGCCGCGATGAGCACGGAGCGCCCGCTCTGCAAGAAAAGCAGGATGACCGCCGCGATGAGGAAAAGCGCCTGCACGATCTCGCG
>JANMGF010000982.1:0-1090 GCA_031374535.1 Polyangium sp. (in: bacteria) | reverse complement strand
TTGCCCCAGGCCCCACCAGGGGTTGTCCACCCCTGGACCCGGACCAGCGCAGGCGCTGGACCTTGGGCGATGAACTGCGCTCCGCGCAGTTCATCGAACAGCCGGTGGCAAGACCGGCGGGCGACTCCGCCCAAGGCCAAGACCGCCGCGCGGATGGTTCGGCTGGCAACGCGGGGATGTCGCCGCACGGGCGACGGCGGGGCACGCGCTTGCCGGATCCGCTGCTCTTCTGATATAGGCCACGAATAGAAGAATGACGGCCCTCTCACCGCGGTGGTGCTGCGTGGGGGGCCGCGATCACCGAGGGGGGTCGCCGATGCTTCGACACGTCTTCATTCGGTGGTTGTCGCTGGTCCTCCTGCTCTTGTGTTTCCCGGCGACGGCAGGCGCGGAGGATCCAAAGCTGCGCTGGACCATCGGGATTTGCTTCCATCCCCACCCTCCACACGGGCAATGGTCGTATCTGCCTGGGGGGAGCTTGGTGACGGGGAACGAGCTGAAGCTCGCGCTTTCTCTGAAGGACGATCTCCCGCTCTATTCTTTCGATCCCCGCGCGCCTCCCGAGAATCAAAAATTCCTGCGTATCGAGGACCCGAGGAAGCCCTGCGAGCCCGCGCCACCCGTGAAGCCGCCGCAAGCGCCGCCGCCCGCGAAGCCGAAGCCGCCGACGTCGAAGGACAAGCAAGACGGCGGAGGCGGAGGCGGAGGCGGAGGCGGAAGCGGCGGCGACGGCGGAAGCGGCGGCGGAAGCGGCAGCGGCAGCGGCGGCGACAGCGGAGACGACTCTGCGAGCGTCGAGAAGCGCGTCGAGAAGAAACGCATTCGACGTGAAAGCTCACCCGAGGAGCCGCGGCGACCGCCGAAGAACGTCCAAGGGGTGCTTTCGAGCGAGCCGCTCTTGCCGCGGTCGTCGGGCCTGCTTTCGAGCGAGCCGCAGTTGCCCTCGCGTGACGAGGTCTATCCGCCGAAATGTGTGGACGAGCCATGCACGCTTGTGGATCGAGGCGGCACGCTGCCGGAGCTTCAGCATCGACCCGGGCGCCCGCTCGTGAGCGTGGTGCCGTGCGAGAAGACGGAGACGGGCTGCAAC
>JANMGF010000978.1:0-3030 GCA_031374535.1 Polyangium sp. (in: bacteria) | reverse complement strand
TTCATCGGCTGGCTGGCCTCACGCCTTGGCTGGACCGCACAGGAGTCGCTCGCACCGTCGGAGGCCGGAGGCCTCCTCTTCGACATGCGGCGCGCGGTCGGTGAGATGCGCCAGGGCATGCACGAGTTCTTCTGGACCGAGTACGACATCGATCTCACGCCGAAGGACGAAATCAAGCCGAAGCCCGAGGAAAAACCCCCGGAGCCCGAGCCGGAAGCACCGCCGCCGCTCCCCACGCCGAAGGCCGAAAACGCGCCGGCGAAGGAGGAGGATCCCTACGACACGCCTCCTCCGCCCTCGCAGGCCGCGAAGGTGATCACGCAGGAGCCGGACCCGGACGAACCCCTGGACATGACGGGGCAAGGCTTTGTGAGCGGCGACGGGAGCGGTCCAGGCTACGGGATGGTGAGCGCCGACGGGACGGGGAAAAGCCCGACGTACAACAAGGCCGCGGCGCTCGGCGGCAAGGAAGGCGCGACGGGCACGGGCAAACCCGGGCCGCCGCCTGCACCCACGGGACCGGATCTCTCGAAGGCGGCCAACGTCGCTGGCAGCTCGGCATGGGATTGTCCCTTCCCGCCCGAGGCAGACGCCGAGCAGATCGATCAAGCCCTGGTGTCGATCATCGTGACGGTCCGTGCCGACGGCTCACCGCAGTCCGTCAAGGTCGTGAACGATCCGGGCTACGGCTTCGGCCGCGCCGCGCGCCTCTGCGCCTTGTCGCGGCGCTACACGCCCGCGCTCGACCGAACCGGTACGCCCATGGTGGCCGCGACGCCGCCGATCCGCGTGCGTTTCACGCGCTGAACGCGCGGCGGGACGCATCGGCCCGAAGCCTGTCACCACGCTTCCTTTCCGAACGCCGCCTCATTATCCTCGGCACCACGTGGACGTCGCCGAACGCATCGAGAAGCTCAGCAAGGTACCCCTTTTCCAGGGGCTCACGCCCCAGGCGCTCGAGCTGATCTCGCGCGTCGCCAACGAGGAGTCCCACGCGCTCGGGACCAAGATCTTCCAGCACGGAGATCCGGGCGACAAGCTCTACATCATCCTCGAAGGCAAGGTGCGCATCAGCCGCGACGTACCGGGCATGGGCGAGGAAGCACTCGCGGTGCTCGGGCCCGGATCGGTGTTCGGCGAGATGAGCCTGCTCGACGAGGCGCCCCGCTCGGCCGACGCCCGCGTGCACGAGCGTTGCCGCCTTCTCACGGTGCCGAAGGACGCGTTCGAGGACCTGCTGTTCCTCCACAAGGACCTCGCTTACGAGGTGCTCTGGAGCTTCGTCCGGATGCTGACGCAGAGGCTCCGCGAGACGAACGACAAGCTCACGTTCCTCACGGTCACCGGCAAGTTCTAGGGAGAATCCGAGGCGGGCTTTCGCCTACCACTTCCGTCCCGTCGGGAGTCTCGTGTAATGTCTGCACGAGATCCCATGGTAGCCACGAAGCACCTCGCCCTCGTTTTTGCCCTCGCCCTGTCGGGCGTCGCTGCGGCCTGCGGCGGCGGCACGACGCCCCCGCCCGACACCGCCGACAAGACGGTCGAGCCGACCGACAAGCCGGCCGACCCCGGCGGCACGACCGGCACGCCCGGTGACGCAAAGCCCGCCGATACGGCCAAGCCCGCGGACACGGGCGCGGGTACGGCCGCGAAGCCGCCCGCCGCGTCGGGCAAGCCGTCGACCAACATCCGCGCGAGCATGATGCTCGAGGATGTGAAGAAGATCGGCCTCGCCCCGGACAAACTTCCGGATCTCGCGAAGATGCCGCTCGCGCAGAAGAAGAAGCTGATGCCGCTTTTCCAGAAGGCGCTCGGCTACAAGGACTGCCAGGGCTGCCACGTCGAAGGCGACTTCAAGGCCGAGACGCGCAACATCAAGGTCTCGCGCGGCATGTGGAAGAACTTCGTCGTCGCGCTCCGCGACGAGAAGGGTGGCGCGGTCTTCTGCGACACGTGCCACGACGGCAACGCCAAGAACCTCGATCACAGCGACAAGAAGGCGCTCGAGAAGTTCATGGACGAGCAGTACGAGGACAAACTCACGCGCGCCGACAAGAAGGACATGGAGTGCGGCACGTGCCACGGTGACCCCTTCGAAGGGGACATCATCACGAAGGTCTGGGGCATCGCCCAGAAGTAACGCCCGCGCCCGCCTGACTCGGATGTCCGTCGAGAGGCCGTCGAGAGCGCGGTTTTTCCCTCGAATCTCCGCGCTCTCCGCGCCTGCCGCCCGCCCACCGCCCACCTCCCGTGGCCGGAATCTGCATTCGTACTAAAGAGACACCGCATGTGTGGTGTGTTCGGCATCTACGGCCATCCCGAGGCCGCCAACATCACTTACCTCGGCCTGCACGCGTTGCAGCACCGAGGTCAGGAGGCGGCGGGGATCGTCACGAGCGACGGGGCGAGGCTCACGCCGCACCGGTCCATGGGGCTCGTGCAGGCCGGGTTTTCCCCGACGGATCTCGCCGCTCTGCGGGGTGACAAAGCGATCGGCCACGTGCGGTACTCGACCGCGGGGGGCTCGCACATCCGCAACGCGCAGCCCTTCGCCGTCGACTACGCGCGAGGCTCGATCGCCGTCGGCCACAACGGCAACCTGACGAACTACGAGGCCCTGCGCGACCGACTCGAGGCCCGCGGGAGCATCTTCGTGAGCGCGAGCGACACGGAGGTGATCGTGCACCTCATCGCCGCGAGCACGCAGGGCAGCGTGGAGAGCCGCGTCGCCGAGGCGCTCGGTCAGGTCGAGGGCGCCTACTCGATCCTGTTTCTCACGGAGCGCGAGCTCATCGCCGTGCGGGACCCGATGGGCTTTCGCCCGCTCTGCATGGGTCGCCTCGAGCACGCAGGCGTAGAAGCGATCGTGGTCGCGAGCGAGCCGACGGCGTTTGATCTCATCGGCGCGACGTACGTGCGGGACCTCGATCCCGGCGAGATGCTCATCGTGGACGCGAACGGCATGCGCTCGCTCCGCCCCTTCGCCCCACGCCCGCGCAAGCTCTGCATCTTCGAGCACGTCTACTTCGC
>JANMGF010000967.1:0-3314 GCA_031374535.1 Polyangium sp. (in: bacteria) | reverse complement strand
CCCGCCTCGAGCTCGTGGCGGCGCCCGCAGGATCTCCTCCAGAATCGCGTTCGCCTCGGACGTGATGGCATCGAGCGCCTGCCCGAGCCGCGTGTGATCGTCCGCGTCGAGCGGCGGGAGCCCGAGCCGCGCCCGTACCCCGGAGACCCGCAATGCGATCCCCTCGCCGACCTGATACCCCTCGATCCAGGGCCCACGCTCGATCTCCGCGCGGAGCCTCTGCATGCGCGCGTCGAACGCGGCGCGCTCCTCCGGGGTCCGGGCGAGAATCTCGAAATGATGGAGCGTCGCCGCGCGATCCACCTCGCCCTCGATGGCGGAAAACCCTTCCGCGAGGGCCACGAGCGTCGCGTCGAGGCCCATTTTGCGCAAAAGCGCGCCGTCGAGGCACATCTCCCAGGTGACGTGCGCGAGGAGCCCCATTCGTTTGGCCCCGAGGCCCGCCTCACGCATACGCGTCGCGACGAGCCGCTCTCCTTCGAGGAATACCCGGTCGCCGTGAAACCATTGGTCGAGCGCCACGTGGTGCCGGATCCCCACGAGCACCTCGGCGAGCCGGCCTGCCCCGGCCTCTCCGACCTCGACGGAAGCCCGTGGCCGCACGCGTCTGTCCGCCATGCGCCAGAGGTCCGGCAGCATCGCGCCCGCGCCGGCCGCGCGTGAGCCCGTGTGCGCCTCTGCGAGGTGCCTGTGTAGCAGGAAATTCACCCGTGGAGCTTAGCACATCCTCGTTCTTGCTCCTGCTTTCCATTTCGCCACGCGCGTGCTAGCCCAATGCGCCCTCGGGCCCGGCGTGACTTGCCGTGCCCTCACCAGGAGAGAACCATGAACCGAACCGTGACTTCCTTCTTTGCGCTGGCCCTCGCCGGGGCATTTTCCTTCATCGGATGCGGCGACGATACCAACAACAATCCGACCGGCAGCGGCGGCAACGGCGGCAGCGGCGGCGGCGGAGCGATCGCGATCGACGAAATCGGCACCAAGACAGCCGAACTTTACTGCGGCCTCATCTACTCCTGCTGCACCACCGCCGAGCAGGCCGAGGCATTCGATGGCCTGAACCCCAAGCCCACGAACGAGGCCGAGTGCAGGCAAACCTTCAAGGGTTTCTTTGACGGCCTCGTGCTCCCGGGCTTGAAGGAAGTCATCGCGGCGGGTCGACTGGAATACGACGGCGACCTGGCGGCGAGCTGTCTCCCCCAGCTCGAAGGCAACTGCGCCGCGGTCATCGGGGATCCGTTCGAAAACAATGCCGAGTGCGATATGGTCTTCATGGGCAAGGTCGCCGACGGCAGCGATTGCTCCGGCGACGACGAGTGCTCGGGGGCCGACTCCGTCTGCGTCGGGGAGACCGACATGGCGCTCGGCAAGTGCCAGGCGCGCGGCGGGGCCGGGGCCGCGTGTGACTTCGAAGGCGACTGCACCACCAATTACTGCGATTTCGCGACCAGCATGTGCGCCGAGCAGAAGGCGCTCGGCGCGGCGTGCTCCGGGTTCAACCAGTGCAAGGACTCGTATTGCGACTTCAACAGCAGCGTCTGCACGGCCAAGAAGGCCGACGGGCAGGCGTGCATGGGGTCCGACGAGTGCGAGAGCGACGACTGCGACATGACGACGAACACCTGCGTCAGCTCGGCGCCCATCTGCGACGGCATGTAACGCCCAGACGGCAGTCCTCCGTTTGAGACAGCTCCCGGGCGACCTGCTAGAGTAGCGCCGCTCGGGAGCCACCCGGGAATCGGAGGAGGACATGGAAGCGGCGCAAGCGAAAATCGGCCTCGTCGGCCTCGCAGTGATGGGCGAGAACCTCGCCCTCAACATCGAGCGACACGGCTTTCCCATCGCGGTCTACAACCGTGATCCCGCCAAGGTGGATGCTCTGATCGAGACGCGCGGAAAGGGGCTCCGTTTCATCGGGGCCCACACCGCGGCCGAGCTCGCGCGTGTCCTCGAGCGTCCGCGCAAGATCGTCCTGCTCGTCAAGGCAGGCCAGCCCGTCGATTGGACCGTCGACCAGCTCAAGCCCCACCTCGAGCCCGGCGACATCATCATCGACGGCGGCAACTCCTGGTACGAGGACACCGAGCGCCGCCAGCGCGAGCTCGCCACGTCCGGCATCCGTTTCATCGGCTCCGGCGTCTCGGGCGGCGAGGAGGGCGCGCTTTGGGGCCCCTCGCTCATGCCCGGCGGCGATCGTGACGCCTACGAGCAGATTCGTCCCATCTGGGAGGCCATTGCCGCGAAGGTCGACGACGGACCCTGCGTCACGTACATCGGCCCCGGCGGGTCGGGCCATTTCGTGAAGATGGTCCATAACGGCATCGAATACGGCGACATGCAGCTCATCGCCGAGGCGTACGACGTCCTTCATCGCGGCCTCGGCTTCTCCGCCGACCGTATCGCCGAGGTCTTCGCGCGCTGGAACGAGGGCGTCCTCTCCTCGTTCCTCATCGAGATCACGGCCAAGATCTTCCGGGCGAAGGATCACGAGACCGGGACGCCGCTCGTCGATCTCATCCTGGACAAGGCGGGCCAGAAGGGCACGGGCCTCTGGACGTCCAAGGTCGCGCTCGACCTCGGCGTCGCCATTCCCACGATCGACGCTGCCATCATGGCGCGCCTGCTCTCGGGCCGAAAAAACGAGCGAATCGAGGCTGCGCGTGTCCTCGAGGGCCCCCGCGTCGAGGCGTTCCGCGGCGACGAAAACGAGATCGTCGCGGCCGTACACGACGCCCTTTATGCCGCCAAGATCTGCTCGTACACCCAGGGTATGGCCCTGCTCCGCGCGGCCTCGGATACCTTCCACTGGGATCTCCCGCTCGGCGAGATCGCGCGTATCTGGAAGGGAGGGTGCATCATCCGCGCCCAGTTCCTCGACGGCATTCGTGAGGCGTATGCGAAGCGTGGTGATCTCCCGAGCCTGCTCCTCGACGATCGTTTCCGCGAGGCGATGGCCAAGGCGCAGGTCGGCTTCCGCAAGGCCGTCGGGTTCGCGCAGAACCTCGGTATCCCCTGCCTCGCCTTCTCGTCGAGCCTCGCGTATTACGACAGCTATCGCTCGGCCCGCCTCCCGCAGAACCTGACCCAGGCCCAGCGCGATTACTTCGGCGCCCATACCTACGAGCGCGTCGACAAACCCGAGCTCGGCGCCGTGCACACCGAGTGGACGTCCCTCGTCGGCTGAGCGAAGAGCCCTTTTCGCCCGTCCGTTCGCGCGCTGTCTCGTTCGTTCTCCCGCCCTCCCCAGAGCCTTCCCGCCCCCCCGCCGGGGCGGTCTGCCCCCGGGTCGCTCCGTAGCCCCGGGCCACCGCAAC
>JANMGF010000918.1:0-6061 GCA_031374535.1 Polyangium sp. (in: bacteria) | reverse complement strand
GCTCGTCGTCGGGGTGAACTCCTCCGCCGTGCCGAGACCGTCGAGGACGAGCAGCGTCGCGCCGTGCTCCCGGATCGTACGTCCGAGCAGCTCGAGCAGGCCGTCGAGCCCGCTCTGCTCGAGCACGCCGTACCCGCTCATGTAGACGATCCGACGGGGCACGAAGGTCGGGTCGAAGAAGTCGAACGCCGCGAGGTGCGCGAGCATGCGCGCGTGCGCCTCGGCCAGGAGCGTCACGTACACGGCCGTCTGGCCCGTCGCCGCGCGGCGGAAGGTGATCTGATTGGCCAGGATCGTCTTGCCGCTGCCGGGCGGACCCACGACGAGGTGCACACTACCGGCCAGGAAGCCTCCGCCGAGGACGGCGTCGAGGCCGGCGATGCCGGTTGGGATCCGGTCGAGGCTTGGACGCTCGGCGTCATCCTGGTGCATGCGAGCCCTGGGATGCCGCAAGGGCCCCTTCCGTCGCGGTTTCCTCGCACGACATAACACGTGCGCGGGATCACCGCGAGGAACCGAACGAAAGGCCCGTTCCTTCCGTTGACAAGCCCGTTCTCGCGGGGCAGGATGCGCGCCCCCGTTTGCCCGAGCTGGGGTTTGGGTGGAAGGACGCTGAAAAGGCGCCCGAAACTCGAGCCCCCGCAGAGCAAGCGGACTCCACACGCTCCCCCGGCACACGCCCCGAAAGGTGGGACCTGCGGCCGGTGCTTCCTGGGACTGATCATCCCAGGCGGTTGTCCGCGGGATGGGGAGCGGAGGTCCAACCGAATTCAACCAAGGAATACGTGCCATGACTGATGTTTCGATGTCCACCGCCGAGTCCACCGGCGCCTACGTTCCCGCGGGCCCCGGTGAGTTCCCGTTGCCCCTTCGCTCGCTGCTCGACGCGGGCGTGCACTTCGGCCACCAGACGAAGCGCTGGAACCCGAAGATGCGCCCGTTCATCTACGGCGCGCGCAACGGCATTCACATCGTCGATCTCGACCAGACGGTGCGCCTCTTCAAGCGCGCCTACGACTTCGTCACCGAGGCCGTCGGCCGCGGCGGCAGCATCCTGTTCGTCGGCACCAAGCGCCAGGCCCAGGACATCGTCCAGGAAGAGGCGCGGCGCTCGGGGATGTACTTCGTCACGAACCGCTGGCTCGGCGGCACGCTGACGAACTTCCGCACGATCAAGCAGGGCCTCGACCGCCTCCGCACCCTCGAGCGGATGAAGGAGGACGGGACGTACGAGCAGTTCGTCAAGAAGGAGGTCGCGAAGATGGAGAAAGAGCGCGATCGCCTCGAGAAGTACCTCGGCGGCCTGAAGGGCATGGGCGCGGTGCCGGCTGCGATCTTCGTGATCGACCCGCACCTCGAGGGGATCGCCGTGAACGAGGCGCGCAAGCTCGGCGTGCCCGTCATCGCCATCACGGACACGAACTGCGACCCGGATCAGATCGACTACGTGATCCCGGGCAACGACGACGCGATCCGGTCGATCCGCCTCATCACGGCCCGCATCGCGGACGCCGCGCTCGAGGGCTCGCAGCGCCGCAAGGACGTCGAGCGCGAGCAGGATCGTCCGCAGCAGGGCGGCCCGCAGCAGGGCGGCGGCGGCCGTCGTGACGAGATCAACGTGTACCAGGGCGGCCGTGGCGGTCGTGGCGGCCGTGGCGGCCCCCGCGGCGGCGGCGACCAGCCCCAGCAGTAACACGCGCCCGGCAGGGCGGATCCGGTCGGGGGGCGCCCCCTCTCGAGGCCGAACGCCTCGGGGTGGCGCCCTTCCTGCCACCGGTGGCCCCCGGGACGTCCCGAGTCCAGTCGACAGTCGACCTACGAGGGCTCCGCTCGGACGAGCCGAGCCCCACCCGATTTTCCCAACACGAACGATCCACTTTCCGGAGGAATACGAGCCATGGCCGGCATCAATCCGCAGGCGATCAAGGAGCTCCGCGAGCGTACGCAGGCGGGCATGAGCGACTGCAAGAACGCCCTCGTCGAGGCCGAAGGCGACATGGAGAAGGCCGTCGAGGTCATCCTGAAGAAGGGCCTCGCGAAGAGCGCCAAGCGCGCCGGTGCCGTCGCCACCGAGGGCGAGGTTCGCGCCTCCATCTCGCCGGACAAGCGGGCCGCCACGCTGATCGAGGTCAACATCCAGACCGACTTCGCGGCGCGCAACGACGATTTTCGCGCGTTCGTGGGCGACGTGCTTGGCCTCGCCGAGGCCGCCCCGCTGGGCTCGGATCTCGGCACGCGTGAGCTCCGTGGCAAGCCCGTGAACGACGCCATCGTCGACCTCACCGCGCGTATCGGCGAGAAGGTCGCCGTTCGCCGCTGGGATCGCGCGGAGGTCCCCGCCGGCAAGCCGGGCCTCGCGCACGCCTACGTGCACCTCGGCGGCAAGATCGGCGTCGTGCTCGCGCTCGAGACCGAGAGCGACGCTGTCGCGCAGCACGCCGACGTCGTGAAGTTCGCCGACGAGACGGCGATGCAGATCGCGGCCATGAACCCGGTCGCGCTCGTCCGCGCGGACATCAGCGACGAGACGAAGGCCAAGCAGAAGGAGATCTTCGAGGGGCAGCTCCGCGAGGATCCCAAGCCGAAGCCCGAGAGCGCATGGCCCAAGATCATCGAGGGCAAGTTCAACAAGTGGTTCTCCGAGGTCACGCTCACCGAGCAGGAGTCGGTCGTGGTCCCCGGAAACACGATCGACAAGCTCCGTCAAGCCGCCGAGAAGGCCGCCGGCGGCAGCGTGAAGATCGTCCGCTTCGTCCGCTACGAGCGCGGCGAGGGCGTCGAGAAGCCCCAGGGTCCCGACTTCGCTTCGGAAGTTGCGAAGATGGCCGGTGGCTGAGCGAGCGAACCTCGCGGCCGTCTCCGTCGATCTCGACGGCATCTCGCACTACCACCACATCCACGGCCTCGCTCCGCTCGCGGACGAGGCCGCGGCCCTCCACGCCGTCTACGACGTCGCCCTCGCCCGCATGGCGGACTTCGCGCGGGCGCACTACCTTCCCCTGACCCTCTTTGCCATCGGCGCGGATCTCGCGCGCCCCGAGAGCGCCGCCGCGCTCGGCTGTCTTGCCGCGCGTGGTCACGTCGTCGAAAACCACTCGTTTTCGCATCGCTACGACCTCACGCGCGCCTCGCCCGCCGAGATCCAGCGCGACATCGAGGCCGGGCAAGACGCCATCGCGCGCGCCACCGGCCGCCGCCCCGCGGGCTTCCGCGCCCCTGGCTACACCGTGACCGACGCCGTGCTCGACGCGCTCGAGGCCCTCGACATGCGTTTCGACTCGTCCGTCTTCCCGTGCCCCGCGTACTACGGCGCGAAGGCGCTCGTGATGGGCGCCCTGCGTTTGCGGGGCCGCACGAGCGCCTCGGTCCTCGATACCCCGCGTGTCCTCGCCGCGCCGACGCGCCCGTACCGCCCCGGCCGCCCCTTCTTTCGCGCGGGCAGGCGCGCCCTCGTCGAGCTCCCGATCCAGGTCACGCCGGGCCTTCGCCTGCCGTTCATCGGCACCTCGCTCGCCCTCGCGGGACCTCGCGCCGCGCGTCTCCTCGCCGAAGTTTGTCGAAGCGAGCCGCTGGTGAACCTCGAGCTCCACGGCATCGATTTTCTCGACGAAAGCGACGGCCTCGCGCACCTCGTCCCGCACCAGCACGAGCTCCGTTTCCCGCTCGCGCGAAGGCTCGACGCGCTCTCGGCCGCGCTCTCCGTGTTCACGAAGCGTGGCGCGCGGTTCGTCACGCTCGAAGAAGCCGCGACCGCGTTTTTTTGAGTCAGCTCGTCGGGTGATACCGCACGGCGGCGTCGCCTTGGGCGGCCTGCTTCAAGCCCGTTACGCGTGAGATGCGCTCGGGCGCGATCCCCGAGGCCGCGATGAACTCGCGCGCGATCTCGCTGTCGCCGTACGCGAGCTCGTCGGGCGTCCCCGAGGCGACGACCTGGCCCTGGATCACCAGGAACGCCTGGTGGGCGATACGAAACGTGCTCGCCATGTCGTGCGAGATGACGACGCTCGTCACGCTGAAACGATCCCGCGTCTCCTCGATCAGGTCGTCGACCATGCGGCTCGTCTGCGGATCGAGGCCGCTCGTGGGCTCGTCGTAGATCAGGATCTTCGGCTCGAGCATGAGCGCGCGCGCGAGGCCCACGCGCTTGCGTTGCCCGCCCGAGAGCTCGCTCGGCATGCGCTCTTCTTTGTTCTCGAGCCCGAGCAAGTTCAGCATCGCCACGACCTTCTCGCGGATGTCCTTCTCCGACATCTGCTGCTTGCGATGCTCACGCAACGGGAAGGCCACGTTGTCGTAGATGTTCAGCGAGTCGAGCAGCGCCGCGTACTGGAAGACCATGCCGAACTTCTGGCGCACGCGGTTCATCTGCCGCTCGCCGAGCGGGCCGATGTCCTCGCCGTCGACCCAGATGTGGCCGCTCGTCGGTTTTTCGAGGCCGATGAGCAACCGGAGCAGCGTCGTCTTGCCCGCGCCCGAGCCGCCGATGACCACGGCCGTCTCGTTGCGGCGTAGGTGCATCGTCACACCTTTCAGGACCTGCGTCGTCCCGAACGATTTTTTCAAGTTGTCGACGTAGACGTGGTCTTCCGGCGGGATCCGGGGTGCTTCTTTCGTGCCTCCGGCGGACATCGCGCGTCGAGGCTACCACGCGACCTCGACATCGGGGACCCTCGCGCTTGACGCGTGGGGGTGGAGGCGGAAATGTGCCGGTATGACCGAGGACATGTTCCGCACCGTGCTCGACACCGTTGGCGTGACGACCGACCCCGAGGGCTGGCTCCGTTTGCCGGAGGGCCAGCTCATGAACCTGTACGCCGCGCATGACGGCGTCGCGCTGAACATCACGAGGGTCGAGTCGCTGCGCATCGCACATGGCGTCATCCGGGCGCGTTCGGCCAAGGGGGAGAGCTTCTTCGTGGCGCGCGAGGATCTCTTCGCCGTGAGCCTGGACGGCGGCACGAAGGTCGCGGCGAGCCGCAAGGCGGGCTTCCTGGGTTGATCGAAGGTGCGCCCGAGGCGCCGACGCGGTTGTCCGCGGGGACCTTGGTGGATGTGGCTCGTGGCGCGCCTCGTGGGGCTCTTGCCGTACCGCGCGCTGGGCGTGCTCGGGGCGGGTCTAGGCGCGCTCGTGGGTGGGCTCGTGCGGGTGCGGCGTGGTCACGTCGAGTTCGCCATGGCGCGCGCGGGTGTGCAGGCTCCTCCACGCGTCGCGGCGGCGATGTACGGCTCGCTCGGCGTGGGTTTGCTCGAGCTTTTGTGGACGGCGGGCCGCCCCGAGGAGCCGCTCGAGCCGAAGCTCGTGGTGTCGTCACGCGCCGCGGATCTGTTCGATCGAGCCCTCGGGCGGGGCCGCGGCGTCGTGGTCGCGACGGCCCACACGGGCAACTGGGATCTCGCGGCGTGCGCGGCTGCGGCGTGGCTGCGTGCGCGCTCGGGTCCTTCGGGTCGCGCGCCGGCCCTCCACGTGATCACGAAGCGCCTCTCGTGGCGCGCGCTCGATCGAACGTGGCAGAAGCTTCGCGCCGAGCGTGGCGTCTTGCTCGTCGATGCCCGCGGGGCCTCGGCGCGCGTGCGTGAGGCGCTCGCGCGAGGCGACGTCGTGGCCATGATGATCGATCAAGCTCCCGAACGTCGCATCGGCGTCGCGGAGATCCCGTTTCTCGGCGCGCCTGCGTGGTGTGATCTCGCGCCGATCATGCTCGCGGCGCGCGCGCGTGCGCCGATCGTCGTCGCCTTTGGCCGTCGTCGTGACGATGGCGTGCACGAGCTCGATGCCTTCGAGCTCGTCGAGCCGGAGGCGCTCTCTTCGCGGACCGACGTCGTGCGCGCGGCGGCGCGGATCACGGGCGCGCTCGCGTCGTTCGTCGAGGAACATCCGGCGCAGTGGTTGTGGCTGCATCGGCGATGGAAAGGGCTCTCGGAGGGGAAGAGATCCTGAGCGCGTCGATGCGGCAACGTCAGAACGTGCCGACCGCGCCGAGGGCGGGGATCGCGTTGCCGCGCAAATCGTAAGCGACGGTCGGGCCGAGGCCGTGGAGCTCAAATGTGTTCGCGGCGCTTT
>JANMGF010000876.1:0-1916 GCA_031374535.1 Polyangium sp. (in: bacteria) | reverse complement strand
CACTCCTCCTCGCCCGCTCCATCGACGTAGCCTCGCTCCGCATCGCTCCACCGGCCCCGCGGATACTAGTTAGCCGCCCTCGTCAACGGGTAATCCGCGCCCGTCATCGATCCACCTCGCCCGCGGCATCACGGAAGCCGCGCGCGGCATCGATCCACCCTGCCCGCGGCATCGTGGAAGCCGCGCACAGCATCGCAGAAGCCGCGCACGGCATCGTGGAAGCCGCGCACAGCATCGCAGAAGCCGCCCACGGCAACGCAGAAGCCGCCCACGGCAACGCAGAAGCCGCGCGCAGCATCCCTCGACCCCGCGCGCGGCGTCTCCGTCCACGAGAGCAGGATTTCGTCCCTTGCGAAGAAATCCGCCGTGCACAACCTCGACACGCTCCCCGCGCCGTTGCGCGTGGAGACGCAATGCACCCATTCCCCCCGCTTTTGGGGAGGAGAGACCCACATGTCGAATTCCTTGGAGCCCGTCGCGCTCGACGTCCTCGTCCACGATTGCACCGCGCTCGCGCCCTTCCTCGTCGACCTGCCGCCGGGCGGCCGCCGCGGCATGTGCTCGGAACAGGAAGGTTTCTCGGAGGTCGTCGGCGAAATCCTCACGAACCAGGCCGCCCTCGGGGACACGGCCGGCATCACGAAGGCCGATTTCGATTCGTTTCAGGAGTCGAACCTGCGCGTCGCAATGATCGACGCGCGCCTGCCCGCCCTGAAGAAGCTGGTCGAGAAGATGGAGGAGACGCGGGCGCTCGAGGACGACAAGAGGCAACGACAGGTGAACGCATTCGCGGATTCGATCGAGCGCCGCGCCAGGACCACAGGGGACAAGAGCCTGCTGGCGAAGTACGAGACGACGCGGAAGTACCGGTCGGCAGTCGCGATGAAGGGGGTCAAGACCCGGGCGAAGATCGCAAAGGCGGAGGCGGCGGAGGGGGAGGCGGGGGCGCAGGGCTGAGCTTCAGCCGGTCCACTTCGCACTCATGGCGCGCCCGAGCACACCCGGGCGCGCTTGTCCATTCAAAACTGCCCTGACATAGGCTACTCCGACGGAAGCACGACCAGGTCGTCCCGATGGATGACGACGTCCTCGCCCTCGCCCTCGCCCTCGTCCTCGCGCTTCTGGCCGGCGACGCGCGCGGCGTCCGACGGGGAGAGGCGGCAAAGGCCACGGGCGATCTCCCGGCCATCCGGGTCGACGACGGAGACGGCATCCCCAGGCTGGAAAGCGCCGCGGACGCCGAGCACGCCGACGGCGAGGATGCTGCGGTTCTTGGCGCAAATGGCCTCGGCCGCGCCACGGTCGACGAGGATCGCCCCACGAGGCCGGAGCGTGTAGGCAATCCAGTGCTTGCGAGCGCTGAGACGCTGGAGGACGGCTGGGAAGAAGGTGCCGACGTCCTCCCCGGAGACGACGCGGCCAAGGATCCCAGGCTCACGCGCATGGGCAATGACGACGTGGGCCCCCGCGAGCGTGGCGCGTCGCGCAGCCTCGACCTTGCTGGACATGCCGCCGGTGCCAACGCCGGAGGTCGAGCCGCCGGCGAGGGGGCGGGCCTCGGTGGCGATGCTGCGGACGAGGGGGACGCGGTGGCCGGAGGCGTCGAGGAGGCCCTCGACGTCGGAGAGGAGGAGCAGGAGGTCGGCGTCGACGAGGGGCGCGACCATGGAGGCGAGCTGGTCGTTGTCGCCGAACTTGATCTCCTCGACCGCGACGGCGTCGTTCTCGTTGATGATGGGGACGCAGCCAGCTTCGAGCAGCGCCGCGAGGGCGCCGCGGGCGTTGTTCGTGCGGGTGCGGTCGGCGAGGTCGGCGTGGGTGAGGAGGACCTGGGCGACGGGGATGCCCACCTTGTCGAAGGCCTCCTCGTAACGCTGCATGAGGATGCTCTGGCCCGCAGCGGCAGCGGCCTGGAG
>JANMGF010000868.1:0-1207 GCA_031374535.1 Polyangium sp. (in: bacteria) | reverse complement strand
CCATTGGATGGTCTCGGCCGTCGGGTTCTGGTAGGTGCATTCGATGCGGATCTGCTCCCCTGCCGCGACGGTCACCGGGTTGATTGCGTAGTTTTTTTGCTCGCCGAAGGCGAAGGGCCCGTCGTGCAAGACCTTGCTGCCGCTTTTGCCCTCGTGAACGACCTTCATGTAGGTCCCGTACTGGTGCATGTGGGGCCACACCGTCGAGATCGTCGAGGTCTCGGGGAAGACGCACGTCCCGTCGACGGTCTGCGTCCCGTTCGGCGGCACCTCGATCGCGAAGGTGCCGCCCAGGACCATCTCTGCCGTCTGTTTCACGGCGGCCGCGGGCACCGTCTGCACCAGGGTCCCCGATACGCCTTGGAGCGGGCTCAGGCTGCTATTGAACAGGTGCAGTTCAAGAGGAGCTGCGTCCGCGCGTTCGTTCGCCCGTCCTTGCGGTGCCTGGTTCCTCTTCGTCGCTGTCGTCTCCGGCTGCTCGGGGAGTGTGGTCGTGGAGGATCCCGACGCGGTCCCAACGTCGAGCTCGAGCCTGTGGAAATGTCCGCTGAGGGCGTGGCGCAGGGCACGGATCTTTCTTGCACTCTACCTGTACATTGGCAGTACACTCCGCGGATGCATGTCGGGGAGCGGGCGATCGTCGGGGATCGGTTTGTCTTGCAGCAGCTTGCTGGTTCCGGGGGTATGGGCGAGGTCTACAGGGCGCTCGACAGGACGAGCGGCTTGCCCGTGGCTGTCAAGGTCATGCGCGAGGGGACCGGGGAGGATGCGGCCCGCTTCATGCGCGAGGCCCGAATTCTTTCGGAGCTCGACCATCCGCGTATCGTCCACCATGTCGCCCACGGCCTCACCGACAGCGGCGAACCATGGCTCGCGATGGAGTGGCTCGAGGGAGAGGATCTCGCGGCCCGCCTCGCCCGCGGTCGCCTCGCCGACGACGAGAGCGTGAAGCTCGCCATCGACGTCGCCGAGGGCCTCGCCTTCGCGCACGCGCGGGGCGTCATTCACCGCGATCTCAAGCCCAGCAATATTTTTTTGATCGGCGGCCGATACGACGACGCGCGGATCCTCGATTTCGGGATCGCCAAGTTCGGCACGATCACCCGCATGACCCGCACCGGCATGCTCATCGGGACACCCGGCTACATGGCCCCCGAGCAGGCGCGCGGGGAGGCGAACATCGACGCGCGAGCGGATGTGTATTCGC
>JANMGF010000862.1:0-12645 GCA_031374535.1 Polyangium sp. (in: bacteria) | reverse complement strand
CGTGCTCTCCTCCCGCCACGAACGTCCAGAAGGCCGAACGCCCGGCAGCGTTCCGATCGATGCCGTCCACCGTCACACGCGCGCCCGCGTGAGAGACGAAGATCTCGACCCACGAGCCATGAGCGCGCGCCACCTCATGCGCCTCGAAGAAGCGCCTGCGCTCTGCACGCTCCGCGGGCGTCGCGGCGGGGGCCTGATGGAGCGCGTAGAGCAGAAGCTCGGCCGCGTCCTCGGGCCTGCCTCCCTCGACCAGCACGAGCCCGAGACGCCCCGAGACGAGCGGATCGGACCGCACGTTGAGCGCCTGGCGATACGCCTTGGCAGCTTCCCGCAGCCGCCCCGCGGCGCGCTCGCGGTCCGCGAGCTGCGCGAACGCCTGGAACCGTAGCTCCACGTCCGCCTCGGGGCTCTCGTCGGTGGCGCTGGGGAGACTGCTCTGCGCCTGCGCCGCAGGCGACGCGAGAAGCAAGATCGAACAGCACACGATCGCGCGCATGGTCCGGATCCTTAGCACACCTGGAGGCTCGGATCCTAGGGGAACATGTTCGCGGACGAACCCTTCGGGTCTGCGGACAAACCGCTCCCGGAGTGGCCCTGCTTGTCGCTGCCGACGAGGGGACGCGGTGGCGTGTGCAGCGTGTGCGTCTGCTTCTTCGGCATGGGTGGCGCCATGATGGGCACGGCGCGAGCGTACTCGAACGAGGGCAAAAGCTCCGCGGCGTGCGCGACCTCCGCGGCCGACGCTGCAACGACGCGCGCCGCACCCGTGGCCACGGCGTGAAGCTCGCCATCAGGCTCGCGCGGCGAGAGCGCGAGCGACGCGAACACCATGGCCATGAGCAACGACCACAGGTGGCCGAGTCGCTGAAACCAGTCGAAGAGCAGCACGAGCACGGGAGACGGGACGGAGAAGAGATCGTTGCCGAGACGTTCCCGCAAGGTCTCCCGCGCGCGAGAGAGCGACATCTTCGCCGCGTCCGCGGAGAGCCCCACCTTCGCCCCGGCCTCCTCGTGCGATCGCCCCTCGATGCACACCATCCACAAGACTGCTGCTTGTGAGGGGGGCAGGTCTCCGAGAGCATCCATCACCTTGTGCAAGGCCTGCTTCAGTTGCGCCGCACGCTCGGGCGAGGGATCCGGCGTTGCGAACCTCTCCACGTGCCCCTCGTCGGGTTCGAACACGTCCTGGTCCCGTCGCGTGGCCCGGTGCGCCGCCCCCATCACGTTCCGCGTGATCGCCATGGTCCACGGCTTGATGCCGTCCGGGTGCGGCGTGTAGTTGGGGAGGTCGCCGAGCGCGTTCTCGAACACCTGCTGTTCCTTGTCGTCCGCGGAGTCGCGCGTGCGCGCCTTGTCGCTCTGGACGATGCGCCGAACCTCGAGCCGCAAGCCGAGGAGCTCAGCGAGCCAACGGCGGACATCGGACTTGGAAGACCCCATGACCGAAACAATGCGCGGCGAGGCAACAGGTAACAGAAAATCGACGCGGACCCGTCGCACGCGAGCCCATCTCGTTTCACTCGTCCCGCTCCCTCGACAGCCCCCTCTTGTTGACCATCTTTCCTTTTCCCTCCCCTCCCCCTCCCTCCCGTCAAAACACCTTCACTCGGACCGCTCCCTCCGCAGTCCTCTTCCGTGAAGCATCTTTCACTTCCCCTTCCCTCCACCGTCCCAATTTGTGAATAATCTTTCACTTCTCCTTCCCTCCACCGTCCCCTTCCTCAAAAGCCGTCAAGACCGTGCCTTCCCCCCACCGGGCCCCTGTCCAAAAAACGAACACAGGTGTACAGTCCCACACACTCCAACTTCGTTTCTGACCGGAGCCCCCCCATGGCCGACCTTGATCTCCAGAAAGCCTACGAAAAGCACCTCTCCGCGGCACAAGCGTTGTCGCCCGCAGATGTTGTCGCCTATCGCCTCGACGTGGATCTGGCGATCGTGAACATCACGACCGGCATGCGCGTCGTCCACGACCACCAGGCCGCGATCCCCACCCACCTACCCCACATCGTTCTCAATTCGCTGCTCGCCCTTCCCGAACTCGCGCTCGCCACGAAGTACGCGGCCCTCGCCGCCGAGCAGCAAGCGCCGAGTGAGTCGCAGATCCAGGCGAAACTCACCGTCGCGCGGGACATGCGCAGCAAGCTCCTTTCCGTGGCCAAGGGCCTCGCAGCCAATGGTCTCGTCCCGCAGGCCGAGGTCGACGCTATCGTCACCGGGCGCGGGGTCCGGGACCGAGCCGAGGATTGCGTCTCGCTCGCCGCGCTCTTCCGCCGGCACGCCGCGTCGATCAGCGGAAAACACCCGCTCACGACCGCAGTCATCGACGAGGCCGCGGAGGTGGGATCGTGGCTCGTCGCGACGCTCCGTCCGTCGGATTCACCGCAAAAACCATCCACAGGTCCGACGCCCGCCGTGGAGATCCGGAATCGCCTGGCGACGTTGCTCGTCCGGGCGCACGGGCGGCTCCAGGTGGTCGCCCATTACTTCCACGAGGAAGACTGGGAGGAAAGAGCGCCCGCGCTCGGGTCGAGAAGGGTCAAGCGGCAAAGCGCCGAGGGACAGGAGCCGACGCCCGGGGCAGGGACGGGCTGAGCCGCTCGACCGCGCGAGCGGGCCGTCCTCCGTGGGACGGCCAGCCCCGACCCCGCCCGGAGGCTCAGCCCCTCGCGTACCAGGACTTTACGCGCTCGTGGTCACGAACGGCATCGTGAATGCCCATGAGCTTCGGGAAACCGGAAAAGATCGTCGCCGGGATATGATCGACCTTGCCGCCCGCGAACCAACGTACGGCCATGTAAAGCTTGATGTCGACGACCTGGAGCGTGGCCCCGCCGAAGAACGGCCCTTCGCCGATGTGTTTCTCCGCGTTCGCCCCCCAGGTCGGGAGAAACGACGCGCAGAGCTCCTCGCGCGCCTTCTTTTTTTCGTCCTCGGCCGCGATCCGCATCGTCGGACCCACGACGGCCCGAATGTCTTCGACGTGGACCAGCATCGCCTCGTGCCGCGCAGCCTCGAAGTTGTCCTTCGGGTGTAGCCCGTACGCGCGACCGATGAGGACGAGGATCGCGTTCGAGTGCCCGAGCGGGGGCTGCCCAGGCATCTCGAGCACCGGCAGGCCCCCGAAAGGCGTGGTCGGCTTGAGCGCCGGCCAGTCCTCGCGCTTGATTCGAACGTCCTCGAAATCGACCCCGGCCGCATGGAGGGCGAGGCGGCACTCCTCACCGCGGCTCACGGGGGCGTCGAAATAGATCAGCCTGGGTTTCGTCATGGCGACGAAGAGTAGGCGGACAAGCCCGAGCCGGGAAGGGAGGAAACGCTTGGTCCCCTGGGGCAGGCTCGACGCTCCCGCGCGTGGTACCCTCGGACGCGTGCGCTCCCACGTCCTCGCCGGCTGCCTGCTTCTTGGCCTGCCGTTCGTCGGCTCCACGATTCTCGCGTCGCGTTTTGCCGACGCCGCGGACTTCGACCCGTCCGGACGCAACCGCAAGCCGCCCAAGCCGAAGCCCGGCCCGGGGCCCGGGAAAGGACCCAGCAAACCCCCGCAACCCAAGCCTCCCGGGCTTCCGGGCGACGTCGATGCGACCGGCAAGGGCCCCGGGAGCGACGCGCTCATCGCACGGTACACCGCGATCGTCCTCGCCCAACCGAGCGCGCCGTTCCCGCTGCAACGCCTCTCGCAGCTCTACCGGGAGCGCGACGGCAACATCAAAAAGCTCGTCGAGGAGTTCGAGAAACGCGCCGCCACGCCGGGCCCCGAGGCGTGGGCCTCGAAGGTCGCGCTCGCCGGCATCTACAAGCAAGACGGCCGCCCCGAGGACGCCGTCCGCACGTACGAGGCCGCGATCGCCGAGAAGCCGAACGATCCACAGGCGATCCTCGCGCTCGCGCAGCTCCAGGCCGAACGCAACGACAAACCCGCCGCGCGCGCGAGTTACGAAAAGGCGCGGGCCCTGCTCAAACCCGGCCCGGACCTCGAACAAACGACACGCACCTTGCTCGGCCTCTGCCTGGATCTGAAGGACTACGAGGCCGCGAAGAAACACCACGATGCGCTGGTTTTGGCCGCGCAAGGCTCGCTCTTCGTGAAGGCCGAGCTCGGCCGCGAGCTCATGTCGCGTGCGGTGTACGACCGCGCCGAGGTCGAGTTCCGCGAGCTCGTGAAGGCCGCCACCGGCGACAACCGCGCCCTCGCGCCCGCGCTCCGCGATCTCGGCCAGGTCCTTGCCCGACAGAAAAAAACCGAAGAAGCGCTCACCGTCTTGAAGCGCGCGCTCTCGGTCGCAGGCGGCGCCGCGGGCGTACGCGCCGAGGTCCTCGTCGTCATGACCGACGCCTTCCGCGCCGAAGGCAAGCTCGCCGAGCTCATCCCGATCCTGGAGGCCGAGAAGGCGCAGGACGCGCAACGCCTCGCCACCCTGGGCGGGCTCTACGAAGAGACGGGCGACGTCGACAAAGCCATCGCCACGTACCGCAAGGTGCTCGGCATCGACAGCCGCGCGATCGACGTGCGCCTGAAGCTCGTGCACCTCCTGCAAACCGCAGGCGAGCTCGACGCGGCCATCAAGGAGTACGAGGCGCTGATCAAGGCCGCGCCGGGCAACCCCGACTTCGTCTTCGAGCTCTGCGAGACGCTCATCCAGCGCGGCGATCGCCCGCGGGCGCTGAAGCTGCTCACCGAGCTCGAAGCGCGCGTCGGGAGGGAGCCCGAGATCCTCGCCGCCGTCGCCGACTTCTACGAGCGCGTCGAGGAGAAGGACCGCGCCCTCAAGGTCCTGCAAAAGCTCGCCGCCGCGGGGGGCGCCGATCACACGTACATCGTCGATCTCGGCGATCGATATTTTCAGGCCGGCGACAAGAAAAAGGCGCTGGAGACGTGGGCGCGTATCAAGCAGATCGTGCCGAACCGCGCGCGGGCAAGCTCGCTCCTCGGCGAGGTTTATCTCGACCACGACATGCCCCTCGAAGCGCTGAACGCCCTGCGCGAGGCCGTGCAGCTCGAACCGAACAACGTCCGGTACAAGAAGAACCTCGCCGTCGCGATCGAACGCACGGCCGCGTCGCTCGGCAGCCCCGGGCAACGGTACGCCGAGGCGCGCGTGATCTGGGAGGAGCTGCTCGTCGGGGCCGAGAACGACAAGCTCCTCGCCCGCGAGGCGCGCACGCACATCGTGAGCCTGTGGTCGCTCGCGCACGAGCTGCCGAGCCGCGTCGCGCCGCTCGCCGCGCGCTTCAACGGCAGCCCACCCGACCTCGAAGCAGGCCGCCTCCTCGCCGAGGTGCAGCGCCGCCTGCATCGCCTCGCCGACGCCGAGGCCACGCTCCGCAAGGTCACCGAGCTCGCGCCCGGCGACGAGGAGTCCTTGCTCGCCCTCGAACGCGTGCTCGTCCTCGAACAGAACCTGCTCGGCGCGATCGGCGTGCTCGAAAAGCTCGTCGAGGTGAACCCCAAGCGCGCGCGCGAGTTCTACCAGCGCATGGCCCAGTACGCGGCCGAGCTCTACCGCGACGACGACGCGATCAAGTACGCCGCGCGCGCCGTCGAGCTCTCGCCCGAGGACGCGAACGGCCACCAGAAGCTCGGCGACATGTACCGGCGGCGCCAGGATTTTCCGCACGCGATCGCCGAGTACAGGCAGGCGATCCAGAAGAACGACAGGCTCTTCCCGGTCTACTTCGAGCTCGCCGAGCTCTTGCTTTCGAGTGGCCAGGTGGACGAAGCCGATCGCCTCTTCCGCCGCGTCGTGCGCGCTTCCCCCGACGAGGAGCTCGTCGCGCGCGCGGCGCGCATGAGCATGCAGATCAACCTCGGCAAGAACTCCCTCGAGTCGCTCGAACGCGAGCTCCTGCCCGTCGCCGTGGGCAACCCCCAGAAGGGCATCTACCGGCGGCTGCTCGTCGAGCTGTACGGCGCGATGACCCTGCCCCTCGTGCAGAAGGTCCGCCACGAAGGCGGCACCTCGCCCGCGGCGAAGGCGGCCCGCGCCGAGCTCGCGAAGATCGGCGCGCGCGCGATCAAACCCCTGCTCGACGCGCTCGCGGACGACAAGGAGTCGCAGCAGAAGATCGCGATCGAGGTCCTCGCCTACGTCGAGAACAAGAGCGCCGGCCCCGCCCTCTACAACTTCGCCACGGGCCAGGCCGACAAGAGCCTACGCGTCCGGGCCATGATCGCCTGCGGCGCCCTGCGCGACCCTGCGATCCTGCCGCGGTACGAGCAGATGCTCGCCCCGAAGGACACGGGCATCGGGCTCCTGCCGAGCGACTCCATCGCCGTCGCCGCCGCGTGGGGCGTCGCGCGGATGGGCGACAAGAAGGCGGAACCCTTGCTGGTCAAACTGCTCGCCTCCACCTCACCCGAGGTGCGTGGCGTCGCGGCGGTAGGCCTCGGGCTCACGCACGACAAGAAGTACGCCCCCGCGCTCGTCGCCCTCGCCCGCGCGCCCGAGGCCGGGGCCACCGCGCGCGCCGCCGCCGTGCATGCGCTCGCCGAGATCGGCGTCGCCCAGAACGAGAACCTCCACATGCTCGTCGCGCTCGCCGACGCGAACGAGCCCCTCCTCCGGCAGGCGGCCCTCGTCGCCCTCGCGCGGCTCGCGCCCAAGGGGGATCCCACGCAAGGCGCCTCCGCCGCGGACGCCCTCGCGTCGAGCCTCTTCGCGACCGACGAATCGATGCGGCGTACCGCCGTCGCCGCCGCGACCGCGCTCGCCACGAAGAACTTCTCCCGCACGGCCGAGGCGCTGCCCGTGCCCGACGGGCCGCTCTCCATGAAAGACATCCTGGCCGGCCTCGGTCCCGATGCAGCGCGCCTCGCTTCTGCCCGCGCGCGCACCCTCCTCGCGCTCGCCCCCTCGCTCGAACGCGCCGCCGTCGCCGCCGCTTCGACCTCCCCCGACCGGGCCCGTGTCGTCGCCGACGCGCTCCTCGCGGGCGACGACGCGCTCTCGCTCGCGCCCTTGCTCGGCCCCGCGGACACGCTCGATCCCGAGTCCCGAACGGCCACCGCGGCGGCCATCGAGCGTATCGCGGTCGCTGTCGTCCCTGCGTTCGTCGCGCTCGTGCGTCACCCGGCGCTCGAGGTGCGCACGCGTGCGGTCGAGCTCCTCGCGCGGAGGCCCGAAAAAGAGGCCCAGGACGCCGTGATCGACGCGCTCTCGGACCCCGAAGAGAGCGTACGTCGTGCCGCCCTTTCTGCGCTCGGCCGCGTCAAACACCCGGCCACCATCGCCGCCGTCGCGCGCCTCGGCCGGGAAGCCTCGAGCTGGCCGCTCCGCGTGCGCGCGGCCGAAGCGCTCGGCCGCCTCGGCGCCGGCGCGAGCGGGAAGGTCGCCTTCGAGACCCTCAGCACCATCGCGCAGGAGGACCCTTATGCCCTCGTGCGCGAGGCCGCCGCCCTCTCGATGGCCACGCTCGACCGCCCCGCCGCCGAACCCGTCCTCCGCGCCCTCGCCACGAAGGACCCGGAGCCCCGCATTCGCAAGACGGCCGAAGGGTTGCTCGCGGGCAAACCTTCCGCGGAGTAACGGGAGAGCGTTACGCGGCCCTCCGTGCCTCCGCTGCGACCTCGCGGATCTCCGGCTGCTCGACGTCCCAGCCGCGGAGCAGGATGGAGCCCCGGATCCAGGCCATATGCCGGCGTTCGTCCTCGAAGTTCGCCGCGACGAGCGAGCGCACCTCCTCCGGCAGCTTTGCCATGAGCGCCGACGCATACGCGTTGTTCGAGAGCTCCTCGTTGCCGCGCATCGCGAGCACCGCCGTGCGATCCTCCTGCGAGGCGATCGTGGTGAACCCCTGGATGATCACGCCGTTGGTATCGAGCTCGCTCGGCGCCTCCATCCCCGCCCGGCGGATGTGCTCGCCGAGCTCACGCACGTGCCGCCGATGGTCCTCCTGGAACTCGGAAAACTTGCCTCGAATTTCCTCGTCCCTCGAGACGTTACGCGCCACCTCGTACGCCGCGACGCACGCGAGATCGAGCGCGACGAGCTCGTGCAGGCACTGGATGATGTTCTCGTCCATGTCCCCCTCTTCCCTTTCCCATGAGGTCGACTTCGAGGGCTCCGCAGGACCCCTGGGGTGCTACGTGGCGAGAGCCCGCATCACCCGCAAGCGTCACGAACCACGCAAAGAACACACGGCCGCGCCGAACCACGGGTTTTTCCTGCCAGACGCCGCCGGGCTCGGCCTTGCCGTGCCGCCCCGGTCGCCCCTCCTCCCGAGTCCCCTTGCGTTCCCCCCGACTCGTCTGCTACATGGCGCCCTCACCCCAACCGCGTGAGTCATCTCGCGCCCCCTCAGGAGAAAGACACATGGCACGCAAGGCCCCCCTGGCGCTCGTCAAGGATCAGTTCGGCGAGAAGGCAAAACTCGTCGAGGCGGTCAAGAGCTTCATGACCGAGGACCTCTGGATCGGCCGCATGGCCAGCGACCGCGGCGGCGACAAGGGCCTCGACCACGTGTCGAACGCCAAGCTCCTCCGCCTCCACGCCACGTTCTCCGAGGTCAAGGAGAAGTTCGGCACGCGCGGCAAGCTCATCGACGCCATCCTCACGGCCGAGAACCGGTCGAAGGACGAGGGCTACAAGAAGCGCCTCGAGGGCTTCCCGGTGCCGCGCCTCTACGACCACTACAAGTCCGCCGCCAAACGCGCCAAGAGCGCGGCCAAGACGGCCGCCAAGGCCTGAGCTCGTTTCTCCCGTCCCACCCTCTCCCATCCCCCTCCCGTCTGTCCCGTCTTCATCCCCCCCTGTGGACACGGTTGCCAGGCTTGAAGGTTCGACCTTCCTGGCGTATTGAGCCGCGGCGTGGACGTACCGGAAGACCGACGTCCCTCGCACAACCAAGCCTCCCCCTGGCTTTTTTCGCTCGCAAGAGTGTTCTCGCCCCCGAACCCCACGTCCCGCAAGGGTTGGCCCTCGGTCCCCATGGGAGACGAAGACGTTGATCAGCAGCCATCACGATAACGACACCGACGCGTGGACCACGGACGACGCGAAGGCCCTTTACATGATCGACCGCTGGGGCCGCGGCTACTTCGACGTGAGCCCCAAGGGGAACATCACGGCCGCGCCGCTCCAGGAGCGTGGTCGCAAGATCGCCCTCCTCGACGTCGTCGAGGAAGCCCGTGACCAGGGCCTCCGCACGCCGCTCTTGATCCGCTTCCAGGACCTCCTGCACCACCGCGTGCGGACCCTGAACGAGGCCTTCAACCGGGCCGTCTCGGACCTCAAGTACCGCGGCGTCTACCGAGGCGTGTTCCCGATCAAGGTGAACCAGCTGAAGGAGGTCGTGGAGGAGATCCTCGAAGCCGGACGCACCTACCACTACGGCCTCGAGGTCGGCTCGAAGCCCGAGCTCTTCGCCGGGCTCAGCGTGCACACCGACAACGAGTCGCTCATCGTCTGCAACGGCTACAAGGACGAGAACTTCATCCGCACCGCGATGATCGGCCGCAAGCTCGGCAAGAAGGTCATCCTCGTCGCGGAGAAGCTCTCCGAGGTGCGGACGATCGTGCGCGTCGCGAAGGAGATGAACGTGGAGCCCATGCTCGGCCTCCGCGTTCGACTCATGACGCAGGGCGCAGGCAAGTGGGCCGAGAGCGGCGGCGAGCACGCGAAGTTCGGCCTCTCCACGGCCGAGATCCTCGCGGCTTGCGCGATCCTCGCGGAGGCGGGCATGAGCTCGGCGTTCAAGCTCCTGCACTTCCACATCGGCTCGCAGGTCCCCGACATCCTCGTCATCAAGCGCGCCGTGCGCGAGGCGGCGCGGCACTACGCGAAGCTCCGCCGGATGGGCCACCGCATCGAATACATGGACGTCGGCGGCGGCCTCGCGATCGACTACGACGGCTCGCGATCGACGTTTCATTCGTCGATGAACTATTCCGTCGAGGAGTACGCGCGCGACATCGTCTTCAACATCGCCGACATCTGCGACGACGAGAAGGTGCCGCACCCGAACATCGTGAGCGAGTCGGGGCGCGCGATCGTCGCGCACCACTCGGTGCTCGTGGTGCAGGCCTTCGGCTCGATCGAGAAGACCCCGGACGCGCCGATCGACATCCAGACCGAGGAGCACAAGCTCATCCGGAACCTGCTCGACACGCGCGACAACCTGAGCCCGCAGAACCTCGCCGAGGGCTGGCACGACATCCTCCAGGTCAAGGAGGAGTCGCAGAAGATGTTCGAGCTCGGCTTGCTCAACCTCGACGTGAAGGCGCGCGTCGAGTCGCTCTTCTGGGAGACGGCGGAGCGGATGCAGAAGCTCATCACCTCGCTCGATCCCGCGGAGGTCCCCGAGGACGTCATCAAGCTACGGACCGAGCTCGCCGATCAGTACATCTGCAACTTCTCGGTGTTCCAGTCCTTGCTCGACCACTGGGCGCTCGGCGCGCTCTTCCCCGTCGTGCCGATCCACAGGCTGCACGAGCGCCCCGAGACGGAGAGCACGCTCGTCGACATCACGTGCGACTCCGAGGGCAAGGTCAGCAAATTCATCGACCTCTCCGACGTGAAGGACACGTTGCCGCTCCATACGCTCCGCGGCGAGGAGCCGTATTACCTCGGCATCTTCCTCACCGGCGCCTACCAGGACATCATGGGCGACATCCACAACCTCTTCGGCCGGGTGAACGAGGTGCACGTCTTCCTCGATGACGACGAGGAGTGCGGCTACTACATCGAGGAGACGATCGCGGGAAACCAGATCCGCGAGGTCCTGGCGATGACCCAGTACGACACGCAGAGCCTCATCGCGAAGGTGAAGGCGCAGGTCGACGGCGCGATCAAGCAGGATCTCCTGAAGCCCACCGAGGGCATGCGCCTGCTCGCCGATTACGAGCGTGGCCTCAAGGATCAGACCTACCTGAGCTTCTGAGCCCGCTCATTCACCCCGAGAAGTTTACGCGACGGAAGGGCATATCTGCGCCGCCTGTGTCAGGATGCGCGCCCTCGCGTTCCCCGCTGCCTCCGGGGCGCGGCGTACGCACGAGGCGTGCTGTCGATGCGATCCCCGCTTTTGCCGATATTCCTGACCGTCTTCGTCGACGTCCTCGGCCTGACGCTCATCCTGCCGCTGCTGCCTTATTACGCGAAGGACTACGGCGCGTCGGATTTCCAGGCGACGCTGCTCACCTCGGTCTACGCGGCGGCGATGTTCGTATCGGGGCCCCTCCTCGGCAGGCTCTCCGATCGTATCGGTCGCAAGCCCGTGCTCCTCGTGAGCCAGGTCGGCACGCTTATCGGCTGGCTCACGCTCGCCGCGGCCAGCAGCCTGGAAATGCTCTTCATCGGCCGCATCATCGCGGGGCTCACGGCGGGCAACCTGAGCATCGCCCAGGCCTACATCTCCGATGTCACGAAGCCAAACGAGGAGCGCACGCAGGCCTTCGGCTTCTTCGGGATCGCCTTCGGCACAGGCTTCTTGCTCGGCCCCGGCATCACGGCGGGTCTCACCTGGATCTTCCGCGATCACCCCGACGCGCTCTTCAAATACAAGCCGCCCACGCTCACGGCCGCCGGGCTCAGCGTGCTCGCCATCCTGCTCACCGCGCTCTTCTTGCCGGCGCGCAAGCCCACGGCCAAGACGAACCGCCGTCTGTCGGGGATGGCCGAGTACCTCGCGCGCCCTGGCACGCGGAAACACCTCGCCGCGTTTTTCTTCTTCAGCATCGCGTTCGCCGCGCTCACGGGCGCGCTCGGCGTCTACCTGAAGCGCCAGTTCCAGTACGAGCTCTACGAGGCGGGCGGCATCTTCGCCTTCTCGGGTTTCATCGGCGCGATGGTGCAGGGCGGGCTGCTCCGAAGGCTCGTGAAGAAGGTCGGCGAGGAGAGGCTCACCGCCATCGGCCTCGGGAGCATGGTCCTCGGGTATTGCCTGCTCGGCGTGGCCAAGAGCCTCGCGCTGCTGCTGGTGCTCGTGGTGCTCGGCTCGTTTGGCGCGGCCGTGGTGCGACCCAGCGTGACGACGCTCATCACGAAAAGCGTGCACCAGGACGAGCAGGGCGCGGTGCTCGGCGTGAGCCAGTCACTCGGCAGCCTCGCGCAGATCGTGGGGCCCGCGGCGGCCGGCTGGCTCATCGGGCACGGTCAGATCGTGATGTACGGCCTCTTCTGCGCAGGGTTCAGCCTGCTCGGCCTGCTCTTCGCGTTGCAACGCCGCGAGAACGTGGGCCCCGTCGGAGAAGCGCCCGCCGAAGGCTGAAGACTATCGGTCCGCCTCGCGCAAGCAATGGCGGAGCCCGTCCTTCAGGTTTCGTAGCGTCTTCACGTCGCCCATCGGCACCCCGAGCGTGACCACGGTCTGCGCGACCGCAGGCCGGAGCCCGGTGATCACCGTCTTCGCGCCGACGAGGCTCACGGCGCGGGCAATCGCGAGCAGGCGATCGGCCGTCCCCGTATCGAGCACCGGCACGCCCGTGAGGTCGAGGATCAGAAACCGCGCCTGGAGCGCGACCACACGTTCGAGCGCCGCATCCATCATCTCGGCGGCGCGCCCGCTGTCGACGACGCCCATCACCGGCAAACACAGGACCCCCTCCTGCACCTCGAGGATCGGCGTCGAGAGCTCCCGGATCGACGCGGCCTGACGCTCGATGACCGCGAGCTTGTCGCGTAAAACCACCTCGGCGTCCTTGCGGTCGGC
>JANMGF010000859.1:0-5160 GCA_031374535.1 Polyangium sp. (in: bacteria) | reverse complement strand
CGAGGACGAGGCCCTTCCCTTCGAGGCCCGTGACCGAGCCTCCGACGCTGTATTCGACGGGCGACTCCGGGGGCGTGGGCGCGGGCTTTACGGGCTCAGGATCCGAGCCACACCCGCTTCCGAGGGTGGCAAGCACGAGCGCATAGGCAAGACGAGTTCGACGCATGGCAAAGACCTCCGTGGATCGGCCACCGTATCATGGAGTCCCTTTGCCCGACTACGGGACTCGTTCCGGTGGTCAGGGCTTGAAATCGTCCATCGTCCGCGCCTGGCAGAGCCCACGCTCGCACACCGGGAAAAAGGGGCCCCGCAACGCGCAGCCCACGGCCATGCAGGAGAATTGTCCAGGCTGGCAGACCTGGGCCTGGTGGGCCTCGAGGCGCGGGAGGAAGCCCCGGCTCAAAGCATTGCTGCACCCGCAATACGTGCCGCAGCAGTCGCCGTCGACCTTGCACGTAATGACGCAATCCTGGGCGGTATTGCAGCCGCGCGCCTCCTGGTCATTTTGCGCGAGCGCCGGGGTCGAGGAAGAGCCGGGCCTCTCCGGCGAAGGGCGAGGCGCAGGGGGCGGCGGATCGGGGCTCGTGGGCCCGTCACCCACGTCCGCCGGAGGCGCCGCATACCCGCCCTGCCCGCCGTCCCCCGGGGTTCCGTACGCTCCGTACGGCCGGTCATAAGAAGACGAGCCGCAAGCCACCAGGAAAACGACGACGGCAGCCCCTCCGACGCGCAACGAAGTCATGCGTGGAGGAGAGCCGCGTATCCGCGCCGACGCAAGCGGGAACCGTCAGATCACGTCACTCGCAGCGCCGAACCCGAGCCGCCCGATCTCCGCCGCGCCCTTGCGCGCCACGAATTCGCGGAAGCTCTCGCCCGGGGCTCGCTCGGCCACGTACACCTTCGCGATGGCCGCGATCACCTTGGGCGTCTCCTCCTCGGGCACGCGGCCGTCGAGGCGGTCGCCGATCTTCGCGTCGGGACCGCAGCCGCCGCCCACACGGAGCGAGTAATGCGGCCTTTCGACGCCGTCCTTGCCCTTGACCATGAGGCCCGTCATGCCGATATCGGCGACGTGGTGTTGCCCGCACGAGTTCGGGCAGCCGGAGATCTTGATGTCGAACACGCCGATCTGCTGCACGAGATCGTCCGCCTCGACGCGATTGCCGCTCTCGGAGAGGTACTCACGAATGCGGGCGCCGACGCCCATGCTCTTGGTGATCGCCAGCGAGCAATAATCGGCGCCCGGGCAGGCCACGATGTCCGTGATGTGCGCGGCGTCGGGCTCGGCGAGGCCAATCTGCGAGAGGGCGCGGTGGAGCGCGACGAGGTGGCCCTCGGGGACGAAACGCATCACGAAGTTCTGCGCGTTCGTGGTGCGGACCTCGCCGTTGCCGAATTCGCGGCAGACCACCGCGAGCCTGCGCATCTGCTCGGCCGTGATGTCGCCGAGCGGGAGCTTGATCGTCACGACGCGGTAGCCGGCCTGCGTCTGCGGGATCGTATTCGTCCTCTTCCAGCGCGCGAAGGCGTGATCGCCGATTGCGTCGCCGCCCGGCGCAGGCGGAGGTGACTCCTCGTCCTTCCACTCGCCGAGGTACCGATCGAGCGCCGCCTCGACCGTAGCGCCCTCCTCGGCCTTGATCTTCGCGAGCTCCTCGTCGAGCCGGCGCAAAAATTCGGCCTCGCCGAGCTTGCGGAGCAGGAACTTGATGCGCGCCTTCTTCCGATTCTTGCGCTCGCCGTCGCGCCAGAAGACCCGGACGATCGCGTCGCACGCGGCGAGCACGTCGCGCTCGGGGATGAAATCACGCCAGAGATGCGCGACCTCCGGCGTCGAGCCGAGCCCACCGGCGACGTACACCGCGAACCCTCGCCCCGCGTCCGTCACGCGCGCGAGCAGGCCGAGGTCGTTGATCATGATCTGCGCGTGGTCGCGCACGCTGCCCGAGAGGCCGATCTTGAACTTGCGCGGGAGCTTGCGATTGAGCGGGTGAAACAGGAAGTATTGGGTGATTGCGTGCGCGTGGGGCGTGACGTCGAAGACCTCGTCCGCGACGACGCCCGCGAGGTGCGAGGCCGTCACGTTGCGCACCGTGTCGGCGCAAGCGCCCACCGTGGTGACGTCGGCCTTGGCGAGCACGCGCTGGAGCTCCACCGTCTCCTCGATCTCCAGGTGGTGGAGCTGGATGTCTTGACGCGTCGTGACATGCGCGAGCCCGAGCGCCCATCGCTCCGTGACCTCGGCGATCGCCTCGAGCTGCACCGCCGTCATGCGGCCGCCCGGGACCTTGATGCGCTGCATGTTCTTCACGTGCGCGAGCTGCGCATACACGCCCATGCCGAGGCGCAGCGGACGGAACTGGTCCGGCGTGATCTCCCCACGCTTGAACCGCTGGATGTTCTCCGCGTACTCGTCGAGCGCGGTCTGCATACGTGACGCTACGTCTGCCATGGCTCCGCAAGTCTAACTGGCACTTTTCCGACGCGTCAAGTGCGACAATCTCCTCTCGGGAGGGTCCCTGCGCGGCGCAGAGGGGCACGTCGGCGAGGCGGCGGAGGCCTCTGCGCGGATCAGACATGCAACATAGCACACGTTCAAAGGCCTCTGACGGCGTCCGAGGTGCACGCGGGTGTGGTGAGTCACGATTCTGCACCTAGCAGAAGCGGATGCGGGCGTGGCGGGGAGGGGTTCTGCAAGGGCGAGGGGCGCTTGGTGGGAAGGCGGGAGGGACGGCTGCGGAGGACAGACGGGTGCGCGCCTGGGCCGGGATCCGGATCTGCGGTGATCAGACGCGTTTGCCGGCGTGGCGGGAGGGGGATCTGCGCGGAGCAGAAGCACGGGAAGTCCAGGCTTCCCGTAGGTGTGAACGATGCGGTAGCATCCGCCGCGGTGATTCCGACGTACGGCGCGAACCGTTGACCGATCTGAGGACAGGTGCGAGCCAAACCTTGGATCCCATCCAAATCCAATCTCCATGAAGCCCCCCCTCCCGACCAGCACCGACGCCGTACACGCAGGCGTTCGCTTCGAGCGCCCCGACCACACGCTCGCCCCTTCGATCGCCCAGACCGCCACGTACACCTTCGCCGATTCGAATGATCTCGAGCGGTTCATGCGTGGCGAGGACCCGGATCCCGGGCGGCTCGACTATGGGCGTTATGGAAACCCCACGGTGCGCGAGGTCGAGACGCGGATCGCGGCGCTCGACGGGACCGAGGAGGCGCTGCTCTTCCCGAGCGGCATGGCAGCGCTGACGACGACGATGCTCGCCTTCGTGAAGGCCGAGGACCACGTCGTCCTCTTCCGCGACACATACCGGAGGACGCGGCAGTTCGTGGTGAAAATGCTCGCGCGGCTCGGCGTCTCGCACACGTTGCTCGAGCCGGGGGATCTCGACGGTCTCGCGGCGGCGATCGGTCCGAAGACGCGGCTCGTGGTCACGGAGATGCCGACGAACCCCTACCTGCGCTGCGTGGACGTCGAGAAGCTCGTCGACATCTGCAAGAAGACGCGGGCGAAGACGATGGTGGACGCGACGTTCGCGACGCCCGTCAATGCGATGTTCTCGGCCGTGGGAATCGACCTCGTGGTGCACAGCGCGACGAAGTACCTCGGGGGGCACAACGACGTGCTCGGCGGGAGCGTGTCGGGGCCGTCGTCCTTGCTTTCGCTGGTGCACGAGGCGCGCGACGTGCTGGGGTGCGTGTGTGATCCACACGCGGCGATGCTGATCGGGCGCGGAATGAAGACTTTGTCGCTCCGGGTTTCGCGGCAAAACGAGACGGGGCTCGCCGTGGCGCGGGCGCTCGAGGCGCATCCCGCGGTGGAGCGGGTGTATTACCCGATGCTCGAATCCCATCCGGATCACGTGATCGCCAAGACGCACCTCGTGGGCGGCGGGGGCGTCGTGTCGTTCGTGGTGAAAGGCGGGAAAGAGGCGGCGCGGCGCGTGGTGGACGCGTGCAAGCTCGCCCGGATCGCGCCGAGCCTCGGCGGGGTGGAGACGCTCATCGAGCAGCCAGCCATCATGAGTTATTCGGAGCTCGGGCCAGAGGAGCTCCTTGCCGTGGGTATCGCGCCCGGGCTCATCCGGCTCGCCGTGGGTATCGAGGAGACGGAGGACGTGGTGGCGGATCTCCTGCAAGCCGCGGAGAAGGCCGCAGGCCCTTGATCAGCGGTTGAAGGGCATCATGGCGAAACGCGCCCGATCGAGGACGTCCATCCCCGAGCGGTCCGTGAGCCAGCATTGCGAATAACCGCCGCGAATCTCGGGCAACTCGTCCCGGCCCGCGAGCTGTTTTCCCACGAAGGCGAGGATGTCGCGGGCGTCGCTCGGCGAGAGCGTGAGGCCCAGCGAGGCGCGCACGACGACCACGATCGTATGGTTCGACCAGCGCGCGATCGTCGAGCGCTCGGGGCCGAGCGCGCGGATGAGATGGACGAGCTCGCCGATCGTACGCTCGAGCCCCCACCCCGCCGCTTTGGACCGCGGGCGCGGGGCCTCGTGAATCTGGAACAAGAGCACGGAAAACGGAATGCCCGTGCTCGCGCTGTATTGGTATTCGGCGTCGAGCAGCTCCACGAGCCCTTGGTCCTCGATCATGACCTTCGGCTCTTGCTTCGACGTCGGCTCGAAAGCCGAGGGAGCCTCGGAGAATCGGGACCTCGGCCTCTGGCTGCTGGGCGCGCTCGGCGGCGCCTCGTCGGGGCGGCTCCGCTCGCGGGGGCGGGGCGGGGGAGGGGGGCGCAGGGTGAGGCGTCGAGGCGGCTGCGAGGTCGGCGTGATTTCGGAGAGCGACAGATGGGGGCCGGGCGGAGGTAACGTCACGGGGACCCGGAAGATCTCCGCGAGGAGCGAGATCGCCGCCGTCGCCCGATCGGGCCGGTCCTTGGGATCACGCGCCGCGACCTTGCGGAACCATTCGTCGAATGCATGCGGGAGCTGAACGCCGCGCCTCGCCGCGCGCATCGAGGGCGCCTCGGGCAGCTCGCCCGCGATGATCTTGCCGAAGAGCGCATACACGGACGGGAGCTGCAAAAGCTCGGGCCTCCAGTATGCCTCGCCGACGAGCATCGTATAAGCGACGTGCGCGAGGGCATAAATATCGGCCGAGGCCCGGATCCCGCCTTCCCCGCTGATTTGCTCCGGCGCCATGTAG
>JANMGF010000798.1:0-2521 GCA_031374535.1 Polyangium sp. (in: bacteria) | reverse complement strand
CGCGAGTTTCGGGCGTTCGACGGGAACGCGGATCTCTTCGTGTACTTCTTCGAGCGGGGGATCTCGGTGCTCAAGCCCGGGGGGCGGCTCGGGTTCATCGTCGCGAACAAGTGGCTCCGCGGGGGGTACGCGGAGCCTTTGCGGAAGCTCCTGGCGACGGAGACGCGGCTCGAGACGATCGTGGACTTCGGCCATGCGCCGATCTTTCCGGACGCGGACGCGTTCCCGTGTATCGTGACGCTGGCGAAGCCGGTGGGCGCCGCACCCTCGCCGTCCCATGATGTGAATGTGACCATGTTCCCGCGCGAGGAGCTTTCGGGAAGCGCCGTCCCCGAGTACGTCATGCAGCACAGGTACTCCGTGCCGCAATCGCGTCTCGATGCCGCTCCGTGGAGCCTCGAGCCACCGGCGCTCGATGCGCTCATGGTCAAGATCCGGTCCGCGGGGGGGCCGCTCACCCAGTTTGCGGGCGCCAAGCCATACCGTGGTATCGTTACCGGTCACAACGAAGCATTTTTGATCGATGAGTCCACAAGGAAGCGGCTCGTGCACGAGGACGCGCGGTCAGCCGAAATCCTCAAAAAGTACGTGCGGGGTCAGGACATCGGTCGATGGAGCGCGTTGTGGCCTGGCTCATGGCTGATTTTTGCGCGACGCGGAATCGATATCGAGGCTTATCCTGCGGTCAAGCAATATCTCATGCAGTTCAGAGAAGGCTTGGAGCCCAGGCCGTCAAATGACCGGGGCTCGAGCTGGCCTGGTCGAAAGTCTGGGAACTACAAGTGGTTCGAGTTGCAGGATCCGGTGGAGTATTGGGAGATGTTCCAATCACCCAAGATAGTCTATCAGGTGATCCAGTTTCACCCGGCATATGCGGTTGATCAGGATGGCCTTTTCATGAACGACAAGGGATTCTTTATCCCTAGCACCGATGCCTGGCTCTTGGCCGTCCTCAATTCTCCGCTGATGTGGTGGCACAATTGGCGGTATCTGACGCACCTCAAGGACGAGGCCCTTACGCCGCTCGGCGTGAAGATGGAGGCTCTTCCGATCGCGACCCCATCCAAGGCGGCCCGCGACGAGGCAGAGCCAGCCGTCGCCAGGCTGATCGAGCTGACGAAAGCCAATCAGGACGCGCGCGCCGCCGTCCTCGATTCGCTCCGCATGCAGTTCGCCGTCACGGAGCCGGGGAACAAGCTCGGAGACTTCGCGTCACTCGACTCGGACGCCTTCGTGCAAGAGGTCTTGAAGCGACGCCCCAAGGCCGCGGGGAAACTCAAGGCCGCCGAGATGAAGGCGCTCCGCGAGATGTACGGGGACGAGGCGCTTCCCCTCCAGGCGCGAAGGCGTGAAGCGCTCGGGCTCGAACGGAAGCTGTCCGCGCTCGTCAACGATGCGTATGGCCTCACGCCGGAAGACGTGGCGCTCCTTTGGAGCACCGCGCCGCCGCGCATGCCCTTCCAGCCGACGTAACCTCAATCCTCCCGCACGAGGAGCCGCCTCAAAAGCTCGAGCGGATGAAACCCCAGCATCTCCTCGAGCTCCCCATGCTGCGCGCTCTTCGCCGCCCGCTCCCACAGCCGCTCGATCGATCCAGCCACCACGCCGCCCGAATCCACGCGCTCCATCACCTTGCGCACCGCGAGGAATGCCGCGCGGCTCGCGTCGATGCCCAGCGGGATCGCCATCGGCGCCGGTAACGGCGAGAGGATGATGTCACGCACGAACGCCGAACGCGCCCACGCGCCAGGGCTCGGATCCACCTCCAGCGCGCGGAACGTCGCCGTCTCCGCGTAACAGCCGAACGCGATCGGTCCCACGCGGTCCTCGATCGCGTGCGAGAGGTGCCGGTAGTCGCGCCGCCAGTCGCCCGACAAAAGGCCCATGTCGCCGCGGATCTCGTCCGGGCCGAGGATCAAGCCGATCCCGTCGGGGCCGCGTCGCAGCGCCACGCTCGTCCAGAGCTCGCCGTCCTCGAAGATGCCGAGCACCAGCGACTTGCCGATCGGACACACGGCGTCGAGGCTTCCGCGCACCATGCCCGGCGTCGGGATCGGCACGCCACGGAGGCGCAGAGGCCAGGCCGCGAGATGGCCCTGCGCGAGCTCGGCCTGCGCCAGCGACATGAGGTTGAGCGCCTGCGTCGTGAGGTCGTCCCCCTTGCGCGAACGCGACGCGAACCGCTCCATGATCCGCTCGAGCGTGCCGCTCTCGAGCACGATGCAGAAGCTCGCCTCGTGACGTTTCGCCAGCTCTTCGGCCGAGAGCGGCCACTCGATGTCGCTGATCCCGAGCCTGCCCACGTTCGTGTGCAGGAGCTTGCGCAGACGGCCGCGGTCGTGGATCGCGATCACGCCGCCGCGCGGACGGTTGGGATCACGCAGCTCGCCCGAGGTGCGCCGCGGCCGGAAGAGCGACAGGACGCGGACCCAGTCCGTCGCGGTGAACCCCTCGAAGCGTACGTGGGGGGAGAGCACGGCGGCGGAGGGTAGCCCGATGCGTGGAGGTTGGCGAGGTTGGC
>JANMGF010000779.1:0-1169 GCA_031374535.1 Polyangium sp. (in: bacteria) | reverse complement strand
AGGCCTGACCAAAACCTACAACCGCTTCCACGACCCCGAAGAGCGCTCCCCCGACATCCTGAAGCTCCGCACGCTCCACGCCGAGATGGACCGCGCCGTCCTCGACGCCTACGACTGGACCGCCGTGCCTACCGCATGCGATTTCATCCTGGATCACGGCGAAGAGGACGAGGAGGACGACGAAGGCGGGAAGAAAAAAAAGAAGAAGCCCTACCGCTACCGCTGGCCCGACGAGGTGCGTGATGAGGTGCTGGCAAGGCTCATCGAGCTGAATCGCGTGCGCGCGGAGGAGGAGCGGAAGCGGGGGGTGGCGGTGGCGAGGAAGGCGAGCGGGGCAGGGGAGGAGGAGGACGAGGGTGATGGGGACGAGTGAGGCGGGCCGCTATGCGCGAACAAGGGGCTCGATAAGACTCCGCGTGGTGCGCCCGAGAGTGATGCAGATCGGAAGCCTGGTAGGTCGTCCTCGGTGGGAGGAGTAGAACGATGCCCATAGCATGGAAGCCGCCGCAAGCACAGAAGGTGACGAATGCGCTTGCGAAGTATCCCCCGCAGAGTAACCGATGCGAGTTAGCAGCAAAGGCCATTCTGCCTGTCGCGCGTCAGGTCGACTCGTCATCGCGGGCGCTCAAGATCAAGCCTGCGGGGCGTGCACGGTATCTTATGACGAACGTCTCGCTTAACGGGGAGTGGTGGCGCCATCACGTGACCACGGAGGTGAGTGAGCATTACGTCGACTCTCTCACGGGTACTCCTGGTACCCTGGTCATCGACTATTTTACTGAGCATTATCAGGTCGATGAACCAGATGCGTACATCATCCAGAATGCTGAGCTTTAAGGGGGGATCATGAGCTCGCTTCAGGACAGGGTTCTCAGGTTCATCGACGAACAACTCGATGCCATCCGCAAGAGGCCTGGCATGTGGGGGCCGGACATCGCGGTCGAGCTTCAGATCCTCCAGTTGCTCGAATTCCGCTCCGTCCTGCTCCGACCAGCGCTGGAAGACGCGAATCCGCGCGCGGTCCTTGATGCCTACGAGGAGTTCCTTGCTCTAGTACATCATCCCGGAAGTTCGTAGTGGTTCCCGCCCCTCCTCGTCCTTCTCTCCGGGTTCGTCCGAGAGCAACGGAGGGTTCGTCATGGAAACATCCTTCCCTGTTGTTCTGTTCA
>JANMGF010000763.1:0-11984 GCA_031374535.1 Polyangium sp. (in: bacteria) | reverse complement strand
CGCTCGGCTTGGGCGCGGTCTTCGGCGGGCTCGCGACGAGTGACCTCGGCAAGGCCGATCCGCTCTGCCCCGAGAAGAGATGTAACCCCGCGGGATTCGCGTTCGTCGAGAGCGCAGAGACCAAGGCCCTCGCCTCGACGATCGGCTTCGGCGTGGGGGCTTTGGCGCTCGGCGCGGGCGTCGTGTTGTTCCTGGTCTCGCGCTCTCCTGCCAAGGAGCCCGGCCCTTCCGCGGCCCGCGTTTGGCTCGTCCCCAGCTTCGGCCCTCGCGCTCACGGCGCCTCGATCGTCGGCTCGTTTTGAACCTCCGTCCGGACACCAAAGCCCATGGACTTCGACCTCACCGAAGAGCAACGGCGCATCCAGCAAGGCGTGCGTGATCTCGCGACGCGGGACCTCGCGCCGAACGCCGCCGAGATCGATCGCGAAGCGCGCCTGCCCGAAGGTCTCGCGCGTCGCCTCGGCGACGCGGGCCTGCTGGGCCTGACGATCCCCAAGGAGCACGGCGGATCCGGCGGTGATCTCGTCTCGTTTGCGCTGGCGATCGAGGAGATCGCGGCCGCGTGCGCGAGCTCGGCCGCGATCGTCGGCGCCCACGTCGCGCTCGTCTGTCGCACGTTGCTCCACGCGGGGAACGACGATCAAAAGCGCCGGATCCTGGCCCCCCTCGCGCGGGGCGAATCCCTCGGCGCGGCTGCGATGCCCGACCTCGCAGAGCCCGCTGCCCTCTTCGCCGAACCGTCTGCCTCGGGTGGGTTCGTCCTCGAGGGCGAAACCGGCGGCGTCACGCTGGGCCGCCACGCATCCTGGTTCCTCGTCTTTGCCGCGACGAACCGCGCCCCGAACGATCCGCGCCTCGTCGCGCTCCTCGTCCCCCGCGCCGCTCCTGGGCTCGATCTCACCCCCATCGAGGCGGGCGTGGGCCGGCGCGGGGCGGGCACGGCGACGCTCCGCGCCCGCGGCGTACACGTGGACGCGGCCGACGTGCTCGGCGCGCGTGGAGACGGAGACGGCCTCACGATCGCCACGGCGGCGCTCGAGGATGCACGGATCGGCGTCGCGGCCGAGGCCCTCGGCATCTCACGCGTGGCCTTCGAGAAGGCGGCTCTGCACGTCAAGCGCACGCAAGAGCGAACCAAAAGCCCGGGCCTCCTCGGCGTGCAGGTCCTCCTCGCCGACATGTCCGTCGACCTCTCGGCGGCGCGTTTGCTCGTGCTCCGCGCGGCTCACCTCGCGGACCGCGGCGCGCCTTCCTCCGCCGAACGATCCATCGCCAAGCTCTTCGCCTCCGAGATGTCGACCCGCGTCGTGCACGGAGCGATGCAGATCCTCGGCGCGCGCAGCGCAGAGGCGAGCGAGGATCTCGGCCGGCGGTCCCGTGACGCTCGGATGACCGAGCTCGTCGACGAGAGCAGCGGAACCGCGCGATCGATCATCGCGCAAACCATGTTGAAGGGATGATGAAGAACAGCGATAGCAGCCTGGGTTTCCGTTCCGTTTCGGCCCTCTTCGCCGCCCTCGCGGCGCTCGCCGGTCTCGCGGGTTGCGGGGGCGAGGTGACGACGAACAAGCCGCCGGACACGGGCGGCACGACGCCCTCGACCGACAACAACGGCGGTGCGAACTTCGAGGCCGAGATCGGCGCGCTCGATCAGGACAAGGTGCAGGCGACGCTCCAGCGCGCCTCTTCCAGCCTCGGCGCGTGTTTCCAGAACGGCGTGCGTCGTATCCCCTTCATGGGCGGCGAGATCCGCTTCGCGCTCCGGATTGCGCAGAGCGGCGTGGCCACGGTCGCCTACCTCAAGGAGTCGACGCTCGGCGATCGCGACACCGAGTCGTGCATGCTGGGCGCGCTGCGCGGCGCGAGCTGGCCCGCGCCCGTCGGTGGCAAAGAGGGCCTCGCCGAGGGCGGCTTCTCGTTTGATCCCAGCGCCGACGAGCGCCCGCCCGTCACGCTCGAGCCCGACCGCCTCGGCAAGGAGCTCGCGAAAGCCAAGCAAGCCCTCGCCACGTGCCGCGAAAGCCAGGGCGCGGGCCCGATCAAGGCCACGATGTACCTCGACACCGACGGCAAGCCCCTCTCCGTCGGCGTCTCGAGCGCCGATCCCAAAGGCGACGCCGCCGCCTCGTGTGTGGTCGACGCGCTCCGTGGCATGAGCTTCCCGTCCCCGGGAAGTTACGCGGGCAAGGTGTCCCTCGTCGCGGACTGATCCTGCAAAGGCCGGCCCGTGAAGAAGTGTGCGGCCGCGGGCGCCGCGCGAACGGACGCGCTAGAATCGACGCGTGTGGAAGCTCATCCGTGAAGTCCTCGACCTGCTCTGGAAGCTCGTCAAGACGCTCGTGAAGAACCGGCTCCGCGCCATCCTGAAGCGGGTCCTGCTCTTCACGCTCCTCTTCGGAGCTGTGATCGCCGTCGTGGTCTTCCTCGTGACGCGGCTCCTGATGTGAGACGCGAACCCGCTTTCCTTCCAACGGGTTTGCCCGCCTCTCAGCGCGTCGCGTTCCGGGCGATCACGATCCTCTGGATCTCGCTCGTCCCCTCGTAGATCGTCGTCACCCGCGCGTCGCGCAGGTGCCGCTCCACCGCGAAATCCCGCACGTAGCCGTAGCCGCCGTGGATCTGCAGCGCCCGCGCGCAGATGCGGTTCGACGCCTCGCTCGCGTAGAGCTTCGCCATCGCCGCCTCCGCCGAGAACGGCCGCCCCATCTCCTTCAGCCACGCCGCGCGCAACGTGAGCGCCCGCGCCGCCTCGAGCTCCACACGGCAATCGGCGAGCGACCCCTGGATCGCTTCGAAATCGCCGATCGACCGGCCGAACTGCTTGCGCTCCCGCGCGTACGAGGTCGCCTCCTCGAGCGCCGCCGTCGCGATCCCGACAGCCTGCGACGCGATCCCGATCCGGCCCCCATCGAGCGCCATCATCGCGATCTTGAAGCCTTCGTTCTCGCGGTCGAGCAGCGCGTCCGCCGGCACCTTGCAGTCGTCGAGCACGATCGGCACCGTGTTCGAGGCCCGCAGCCCGAGTTTGTCCTCGGGCCTCTCCACCTTGAGCCCCGGCGTCCCACCCTCCACGAGGAACGCCGACAAACCCCGCGTCCCCGGCCCTCCCGTGCGGGCCCAGACCACGAACACGCCTGCCCACGCGCCGTTCGTGATCCACTGCTTCTGCCCGCGCAGCACCCAGCCGTCTTCGGTCCGCTCGGCGACGGTCCGCATCGAGCCCGGATCACTCCCGGCCTCGGGCTCGCTCAACGCAAACGATCCCGCCGCATACGCGCCCGCGCAGATCCGCGGGACGTGCCTCTCGCGTTGCGCGTCGGTGCCGAACCGCGCGATGACCTCCGCGACCATGTTCGTCACGCTCATCGTCACGGCCGTGGAGGCGCATGCGCGCGCGATCTCCATCATCGCCAGCGCGTACGCCACGACGCCCGCCTCGGCCCCGCCGAGCGCCGCGGGCACGTTCACGCCCATCAACCCGAGCTCCGCGAGCCCGCGCAAAAGCTCGCGTGGGATGTCCTTGTCTCGGTCGAGATCCGCCGCGACGGGCCGGATCACTCGTTCTGCGTAGTCCCGCGCGGTGCGCGCGACCAGCGCCTCGGTCTCGTTCGGCTCGAGGTCCATGGTCACCGGTTACTGGCACTTCTGCGTGAAATCACAAGGATCGCCGCCCTTCGCCGTCACGACGAGGCTGTACTGCGTGCACGTCCCCGAGGCCCCGAGCTTGCGGTAGACACGCACGTAGTACTTCGTGGAGTTGTCGTTGCAGTGCACAGGCTGCGTCCCGTCGTTCGCGCACGGCGCCTCGCCCTGGAGCCCGTCCGCCGATTTCCCGTCGACGCACCAGTCGTACGCCGTGATGGCCGCACCCGGGCCCGACGGCGCGTCCGTGCATGCGTCCCCGCGGATCACGTCGATCACGAACTCGTTGTTCGGCGCAGGCGCCACGAAATCGATGCTCACGTGGTACGAGTTCGTCGTCATCTCGTTCGTGTCCACCGTGTCGAACGACCACACGTCCACGTCCGTCGCGCTGGAGAGCGTGCCCGTGATCGTGAGGCTGCTCCCGTTCGTATCACTCACGCTGCCCGCGGGCGTCGCGGCCGCGCACGCATCGTTCGGCTCGCCGAGCTCGACCGGGCACGCGCAGCCGTTCGCCACGGGTCCGGGCGGATAACTCGCCCATCCCGCTTCACACGGGCCAAGCGTGCACAAACCGGCCGGCGTGCAGGCCCACGACGCATGCGGAGGCGGCGGCCCTTCGGCGCTGCAAAGATCGTTCGGCTCGCCCTCGTCGGCCATCCCGTCGCAGTCGTCGTCCTCGGTGTTGCATTCCTCGGCCGCGGGGACCTTCGCCGAGCACCCCTCGAACGCGCCGGCCTCGCCGTTACACGTCTCTTTGCCCGTGCACGTGCCGTACTGGTTCGAGTTCGAGCAGTTCTTCTCGACCCCGTCGCGTTTGTCGGTGCACGGACACGAAAACACCGCGTTCGGCACGCAAAACTTGTAGGCCTGCCCCGTCGGCTTGGGTGGCCCGGCATCCGCTCCTGCGTCGCCCATGGGCCCACCATCCCCCATCGGCCCACCATCCTCCATCGGTCCTGCGTCGCCCGGCGCTCCCCCGTCGTCCGGAGGCCCCGCGTCCGGCGTGCCCCCGCCCGCCGTCGGCGGATACTTCGTGGCCTCGGTGCACGTGTACCCGTTCGGGCACTCGCCGTCCGTCGAGCAATCCCGCGCGCAGAACTTGTCGCCTGCGGGCGCGGTCAAACACGCGTCCGAGGGGTTCAAGCATTGCAGCACCGACGTGCACGGCAGACACTGGCTGCCGAGATCCGGCACGCAGATCGGATCGCCGTTGATCAGCGCGCAGTACGTCCCATCGGGGCACGAGGGCGGGCAGGGCACGGCGCAGTACTTGTTCGGGCCGACGTTCGTGCACTCGCCCTCGACGCAAGGCGTTTCGTCGTCGCAGGCGCCGCCGATCTGGCCCGGTGGAATGCCCGGCGCGCCGCCGCCGCCCCCGCCTCCCGCGCCGCCCGACGTATCCTCGACGTGATTGCCCTGCGCGCAAGCCGCGAAGAGCGCGGCGACGAACCCGCCGATCAAGACGATCCGCCCATGGTAACGGTGGCCCAAGCTCATCGGACGGCGCCTCCTCGACGACACGAACCGGCCCAGGGCGCGGCCAAGAAAACGGCTTCTCCTTGCCTCGCGTGGGACTGGCTTAGGTTAAATGTTTTGCACACCGGGCGTCAAACGCGTAACTGGAAAGCCGGTACGGTCCCCGCCGCTTTCCGCCATGCCTCGCGCCCCCGCTCCCTGGCCCTCCACGTTCGTCCACGGTGCATCGTGCGCTGGGGTTTTGGCCTTCGCCCTGCTCGCGGGATGCAAAGGCGAAAAAGGCGAGTCCATGGCCGGTTCGAGCCCCACAGCGGAAGCCATGCCGCCCGCGCCGCCGCGCATCTGGTCGAAAGGTCGTTTCGCCTGGATCCACCCCGAGCCCGGGGCGACCCGCGCGTGGCTCGGATACCTCGCGCTTGGTAGCTCCGCGCCGCTCAAGGGTGGCAGCGTCGAGGCCGCGCACATCAAGGGGTACGGCGGCTGCGACGCCTGGTACGCCGTCGAGCCACGCGGCTACGTCTGCGCCGGCTCCGCGGCGACCCTCGACGAGAACGACCCGGCCGTGGTCATCCTGCGGCGCGACGCGGCCGACGTGAGCTCGCCCTGGCCCTACCAGTACGGCGAGTCCATCGGCGCCCCGCGGTACGACCACATCCCCACGCGGGACGAGCAACGCGCGACGGAATGGGACCTCGCAGCCCACGAGGCCAAGCTCGAAAAAGCCCGCGCCGCGCCCGACGCCGCCATCGCGGCCATCGACAAGGCCCTCGTCGGCGTCGACCTCGCCCCGGCAGGCGTTGGCCCGCCCGCGCTCGTGCCTTTTGGCCCGCTCGTCCGCGAGAACCGCAAGTTCGTCCAGCTCGGCTCGACCATCGCCTTCGTGCGTTCCTTCGAGTCCGGCGGCCGCACCTTCGTGCTCACGGCGGACCAGGCGATCATCCCCAAGGATCGCATCAAGATCTACCCGCGCTCCTCGTTCCACGGCCTCACGCTCGGCGACGACGTCAAGCTCCCGCTCGCCTTTTTCCGCCAGATGCCGCGCCCGAAATGGAAACGCGGCGACGACGGCAACCTCGTCCAGACCGGCGAAACCTTCCCGCGTCTCGGCTGGGTGGGCCTCACGGGCGCGCGCGTGGACCAAAACGGCAAGACGTTCGTCGAGACGAAGGAGGCCGGCATCTACGTGCGCTCCGACGACGCGCAGATCGTCGAGCCCGTCCCCGAGGCCCCCTGGCTCGGCGACAAGGATCCCTCGAGCCGCAAATGGATCGACGTGCGTGTCCTCAATGGCACGCTCGTCGCTTACGAGGGATTACGCCCGGTCTATGCGACGCTCATCTCCCCGGGCCGCGGCGGCGTCCCTTATCCCGGCATCGACCCGCTGAAGACGGCCTCCACGCCCGTCGGCATCTTCCGCGTCGACGGGAAATTCCGTACGGCGTCGATGGTCTCGAGCTCCGACGAGAACCTCGTGCATGCCGAGGTGAACTGGGTCCTGAACTTCAGCGGCCCGCACGCGCTGCACGGCGCCTACTGGCACGACGGCTGGGGCGAGCCGAAGAGCGGCGGCTGCGTGAACCTCGCGCCTACGGACGCGAAATGGGTCTTCGACTGGACCTCGCCCTCGGTGCCCGAGGGCTGGCACGGCATGCGCGCGGTGCAGGCGTTCGGGCCGAGCACGGTCGTACGCGTTCGCCGCTGAGATTCAGCGCGGGACTTCGAGGAACGCCTTCGCGAGCTGCATGGCCCGATCCGGGTCCACCATGTTCAAATACGCGATCTTCCCCTGAAGATACGCCTCGAAATGGGGAATGTTCTCTCGATTCTGCGCCGCGAGCCCCGTCTTCTTCGCCGCGTGCAGGATCGCCCGGAGCTTCCGCACTTCCTCGCGTGGCATCGCGAGTTTGTCGTTCACCACGATCCCGGTGACCTCTTGCCGCCCGCCCGCGTGCTGCACGCGCCCCTTCTTCGGGTTGATGGCGAAGCCCTCCTCCTGCACGATGTGCCGCACCCGCGCGAGCAGGATCCCGAGGTCTTTTCGCCCCTTCTTGCTTCCACCTTTGCCGTCGTCCACGACCTCGGACGCCGCCGAAAACGTGAGATCGTCCGCGTATCGCGTGTATGCCCAGCCCATCTTCCGCGTCATCCCCGTGAGGCGCCGATCGAGCTTCCTTGCGATCAAATTCGATATCGCGGGGCTCGTACACGCCCCTTGCGGCAATCCCCGTTCGCCCACGGCCACCCAGTACGGCGTTCCGTCGTACACGACCTTCCGCCGCGGCGGCTCCGTGCAGAGCAACGCGAAGATCGTCGCCACCGCGGGCGAATACCCGATCGACTCGAAGAGCCCCCGCACGCGCCCGAACGAGATCGTCGGGAAGAAGTCCGACAGATCGAGGTTCACCACGATCCCCTGCCCGAGGTGCGCCCGCGCGTTCGTCACCGTCGAGCGCCCCTTCACGAACCCGTGCGCCTCGTCCTCGACCGGGAGTTTGTCGAGCACGTTGTGCAAGATCCATTGCTGCGCCTTCGCCAGCGCCTCGTGCGGCGCCGACAGGAGGCGCATGCCGCCCGAGCGCTTGGGGATCTCGAAGTACACGTAATGCGGCTTCTCGACGGCCTCGCCGTGGAAACAAAGCCAGCGCAGGCGCGGGATGGGCAAAACGAGCGCCTTCGCGACCTCGGCCGGCGTCGAAAGCAAAGGCACGTCGAGCTTCCGTAACGCCTCGACGTTTGCGCGCCTGTCGCCGAGTTTCCCCGAGACCCCGCGGCCGAGGAAAATGATGTCCTCGGCGCGCCGCTTGGCCACGGCATCGGCCCGCGCCACCTTGCGTTCGGCTGCGAGGCGCTTCTTCTCGGCCTTGCGTTCGGCCTTCTGGCGACGAAGCTCCTCGATCGCCTCGTCGGCCTGCCTGCGCGCCGCGACGGTCGCGATGCTCGTGGCCTCGTGGTGCTTGAGCCAGAGATCCCCGATGCGGTGGATCTCCTCGATCTGCGTCTCGGTGAGCAGCCCCCGCAGAAGGAGGCCCCGATCGATCAGCGCCGTGCGCTCGTCGCTCTGCGGCGGGATGGTGTCCACGCGCCCGATCCACGCCGTTTGATACGGGTTGATCTTGAGCGCGCGTTTGCGCACCTCGTCCGCCGACAAACCGAGGATCCCCGACGTGGCATACGGGTCCTTGGGTTTGTCCTTCTCTTTCTTTTTCTTCGCAGGTGCCGCGGCGGGCGCTGGAGTCGACGCGGTAAACGTCGATACGGCCGTGCCTATCGTCTTCGTGGTGGAAGAGGTCTTCGTGGAAGAAGACGCCGCCGTCGTCTGCGTTTTGTCGTCCTGTTCGTCCTTCTTGGGCTCGCCCTCGCCGGGTTTGCCCGTGCCGATGAAGGACTTGACTTTGTCCCAGAAGCCCACGAAAACTCCCGCTAGATCGAGGTGACGAGACGCGCCCACCGAGACATCGGGCGCGTGATCCGTGACCCGTCGTTCGACGCGCCGTCCAGCCCTCCAAGGAAGCCCGTCCGCCCGACGACTCGCCTAGGACCACACCCGATCACCGAGGCCCTAGGCCCCCTACCGGCATCCAGACCCATGGGTCCGCTGAGTGGATGCTGGTTGGGGGCTTTAGGGCCCAAAGAATATCGGGGGTGGGGACGCATGGGGGAACGAACTCCGCCACGGCGGAACGCCGCAGCATGGTGGGCTCGGGCGGACGGACCTCCTTGCAAGGCTGGACGCGAGCGCGTCGAACGAAACGGGCACGATCGAAACAAGACCATTCCTACAACGACTTCCTGCCAAGAAGCCAGGCCAGACAGAGCACCGCGGCACGCTCGGCGCGGAACCTGTCTGCAATACGCTTCACCTCGGCGAGCACGTCGGGCGGGAGCGCCAGACGCTCCTCCACGGCGTTCTCGGGCGTACGTGTCGCGAGCGCGCGCGACATCGAAGCATCGGCCATCGAGAGGGCCTGGGTCCACGAGCGAGCGCCCTGGATCTGCGGCATCGCCACGTCCCACGCCTCCTCGAGCACCCGCGACACCGTCCCATTGCGGCGGTTCGCCACCTTCCGCATGTCGTCGAGGATGGGCCGCGGGATCGAGAAAGACTCGCCCGAAGACCACCGCGACGCAGGTTTCGGCGGCTCCGGCGCAGCAGCGGCAGGAGCGGGCGGCGCCGCACCTCGGCTCGAGACGACCATCCGCAGCGCGATCAAATGCCTGCAAGGCCCGGCCCGAAGCCCGCTCTTGTAGAAGTACGAGCACGAGCACTTCGCCTTCTTGATGGCGAGATCCTCGTCGAAGATCCCCTCGCAGCTCGTGCCCTTGGCCTTGCCCACGATCGCGCGCCGGCCGTCCGAGAGCCGCTCGTCCCGATCGATGGTCACCGCATGGGCCTTCGCCATCGCCCGGCCCTCGACGAGCTCCGGGTGCTCCGGCCCGATCAACGCCTCGCTCAGCGCGGCGTGCATCACCTGCCGGTACCGATACACCTGATCGGCGTGGTCGTAGATGAGTTGTCCCTGCTTCGCGAGCTGATGCAACGCGGGCACGAGGCTCTCCTCCGAAGCACCCGTCGCCGCCGCGATCGCCGATAGATGGGCGCGTTGCTCGTGCTGGAGAAACCGATCGGCCTGGCCCACCGTACGCGCGTCGGGCGCGTTCGCCCCCGCCAGCAGGTCGAGCCCCGCGCCGCTCGTCCAATCGTTGGAGGTCCAACCGCTGAGCGCGAGCACGAAACGCATGTCGCCCATGTGCGCGATCCAGATGCTCGGCAGGCCCGAACCGAGCAGCCGCACCTCGACACGCTCCGCGAGCGGCAGGACGCGCGCGAGCGAAAAGAGCCGCCGCCGCCCCCAGATCTTGATCTCTTCCGTGGCGACGCGGCTCGCCGCGGGGGCCGAACGATAAGGCCCGCCCGGCCCGGCGCTGCGGTCGATCTCGAGCCCGCCGTCGTACACCGGTCCACGCGTCTGGATCTCGATCCCCCATGGATCGAGCACGATCTTCGGCGCCTTGCCCGGCGTGAGCACGAACCGGATGGAGCGTGGCCCGCTCTTCTCGCGGTGGCGCTTCAGGTACGCGAGGATCGAATACACGGCCTCGACGGGCAGATCCACGCGGCGGCTCGGCAGGCAGGTCGAGGCCTGGATCTGGCCGAACCCGCGTAGCCACGAGGGCGGCAGCTCGATCTTCTCCTCGCGATAGTCCGCCATCCCCTCGACCTTCACGTCGAAGCCGGCCGGATCCACCGAGAGCCGCGTCTTTCTGTAGCTCCGCAGCGTCTGGAAATGCTCGTAGAGCGCGATCGAATAATCGACGTTCGTCGTGCCGAGCCCCGCCTCCTGCGAACCCACGAACGCGTCGCGGTCCACGGACAAACATCCGTAACTCGACTCGTCCTTGGAGAAACACTCGAAGAAGACGACGTCGGGCGCGACGGTCACGACCGGATCACAAGGCACGAGGTGGCGGAAGAGCTCCGGATCGTTCCGCGCCAGCTCGTTCGCCCACTTGACGCGCGCGTCCCAGTAGATGCGGTGCATCTTGCGGAAGTCGGCGTCGAGGTTCGGCGGGATCGGCTCCTTCGCGATCCGCGCGAGCTCGGTGCGTTTCGCCTGATCGAAGAGCTGCGCCTTGAGAAGCGCCTCGCGCTCCTCCTCGCCTTTTTTCCATGCCTCGTACGCGGTCTTGTCTTTCTTCCGGAACTTGAGATCACCGACGACCACGTCGTGCAGCGCGCTCATGGCCTCGCGGAAGCGGATCGCGTCCTTCAGCTCGGCGTCGAAGAACGTCTTCGGCCGCGCGAGGTTCGGGGAAAAACGGACGAGCAAGCCCTGAGCCGCGCCGAGCACGCCGCTCTTGCCCAGATAACGGAGATCGACGTTCACGCCCTCTCCTCCTGGAAAAGCGAGAGCTCCGGCAAACGAAGCCCGATCGCGCTGCGAAGCGCCGGCGCCGTGAAAGCTGCGCGCGAGACGGCCGCGAGCGCCGCGCGCCGCTCCGTGGGACGCACGCTCCGAAGCGCATACCCAAGGAGCCCGACGAGCGGCTCCGCCTCGGCCGGGTGCGAGACGATCCGCGCCGCGATCTGCGAGAGCGCCGCGCGTTTCTGCTTCGATCCGCGGTGCACCGCGAGGATCGTCGTCGCCCAGACCCGCTCCAGCGTCGCCGGCCCGAGCGCCTTCTCGCGCGCCACGAGGTGACCGAGCAGGAAGGCGCGCACGTCGTCGTACGGGCTCTCCGAGAGCGCCGACCAGAGCGCCGGATCGTCCTTCCACCGCACGTCGCGTTCGAAGAGCTGGAGGGCCTCGCGGCGCACGTCCTCGAAGCGCGCGTCCACGAGATCCCGCACGTGCGTCATGCGCGCGTCCTTCGACGTCGAGAGCACCGACACGAGCCATTTCGCGCCCGCCTCGCGCACCCGCGGCGCCTTCGCCCCCGCGAGCCGCAGGATCGCCTCGAGCGCCTTGATGCCGCCCGTCTTCTTCGTCATCGCCCAGTCGAGGCCCAGCTCGGCGACGGGCGCTATCGGCGAACACCCGAGATCCACGCACTGATCCAGCGTGATCCGCGACGGCGCGACGTGTTTCTTGATGGCCTCGCAGAGAAAACCGAGCGCCGTGGGGTTGTCGATCTGGAGCAGCTCCAGCCACTCGGCCACGGTCAGGTTCGAGATGCCCTCGGCCGTACGCAGGAGATCGGCCGCGAAGACCTGCACTTCCTCGTTCGGGCTCGCGATGAGCGGGCGCAGGCGCGCCATCGTCAGCGTGCCGAGCTCATGCTTGTACGAGGCCTTGAGCTCCTCCACCGCGAACACCCGCACCGTGCGGCTCTTCGCCGTGGTCACGAGCGCGAGCACCTCCTCG
>JANMGF010001283.1:0-9738 GCA_031374535.1 Polyangium sp. (in: bacteria) | reverse complement strand
ACGCCGCTCAGGTCCGGCGGAAGCGAGTCGATCCAGGCGCGCACCCCAGCTTTTGTTGGCCCTGCCCGCTGTCCTCGTAGACTGTGAGCTCAGAAGGGGTCTTAGCAATGCATAAGCTCGCCGCGGTTCTTTTCTTGGCCGGGATTGCAATCTTTGGGTCGATATCGGCGGCAGCGGATGACGCAACCACCTATCCCGTCCCGCAGCAATCGAAAGAAGAGGCCCGCAAAAAGCGTTGTGACAGGTTCCTTCGGTATTGCATCGAGAAGTGCAATCAGACGATCCGCCGCCTTTGCGATCGACCGGCATGCTACAACGATTGCAACCAGGAGTATGCGCGATGTCTGAGGGACGCCGAGGGGCACGACGATTGATGCCGTCGCGAACCATTCTAGCGGTTCGTAGCTTGAAGTATCGTCACGATGACGGAACCGAGCACGATCTTTACCTCCGCGTCGGTCTGCCGTACGTAGCAAAAGGCGCCGTCTGGAGGTGCGGATTTGAGCTCGGCCCGCCGCTCAATATCACCGGACGCGAGGGGTACGGCGTCGACGCTCTACAGGCGTTGCTGGCTTGCCTAGGGATCGTCCGCGCGTCCATCGATGGATCCCCCCTCAAGGGTCGCGTGCATTGGGGCGGTATGTTTTCTTGTGGCCTGCCTGATCTCGTGAACGGGCGCATCGAACTCGATGCCGCCGCCGTCGAGCCGCCCCCGTCTCAGTCCTGACTCGGACTCAGGCGGAAAAAAATCCGCCGGCCGTTGTCCGGAAACCCCGTCGAGCCCTTCTACTAGGGGGCGTGAGACCCAAGCGAGACGACGACGCCGCAGAAGCGCTCTTCCTGGCCTACCGGGAAGAGGTGCCCCGATGGCTCCAGCGCTTCCATGTGCCCAAGAGCGCCCGCGATGACGCGCGCCAGGACGTCTGGCTGGCTGTGCTGGAGACCTTCGACGCCCAGGGCGCTTTGCTCGATCCGATGGGCATCCCCTTCATGCACCTCGAAAACATCGGTCAGACGACACCCACGCCCGCGTGGACGGGACAGTCGTACTTCGTGGGGTACATCGCGGACGGAGCCAACGGCGTGCGGAACGTCTTCGGGGGGCGCTTCGACGCGCAGCAAGGCGTGGCTCTCGACGCGGCGCCCATTCATGTCGCCGGTCCCACGGGCAAACCGATCTACGAGCTCGACGTGACGACCGACGGCACGAACGCCGTCATCACGTGGAGTGATTCCTTCGACGACCTGACGGTCCATCCGCTCTTGCGGGCGCGCGTCTCGCCGCAGGGGACCGTGCTCGATCCCAATGGCTTCGAGTATGCGCCGCGCGGCTCCGTGGCGCGGGGCGCCTCGAATGGCGCGCACGCGTTTCACGTGTGGCGGAATGGGTATTTCGACGATTTCGCCCCCTCCGCCCTCACCATCGAGGGCATGCGTTTCGACCCGAATGGCCTGGCGCTCGACGCCGCGCCCATCGTCGTATCGCGCGGGGCGAGCGAGCAACGCGCGCCCGCGGCGGCGTTCGACGGGCAGAACTTCGTCGTGGGCTGGCAGGACCGTCGCGATTTCACCGCGAACAAGGAGACGAACCTGTATGCCGTGCGTGTCGATCCCTCGGGGATGGTCCTCGATCCGGGCGCCATTCGGATGGAGAATGGGGCGTACGACGTGCTCCACCCGACGGCTGCGTTCGACGGGACGAACACGTTGTTCTCGTGGTTCGAGTGCCAGATTTTTGCCGACGGTCAATTGTGCGACCTGCGCGCGAGCCGGCTCAGCCCGCAAGGCGCCGTGCTCGACGCGGATCCGATCGTGATCCCGGACTTCCAGGAGGGCGGCGAGCACGTGGCGCTCTCGGCGGGCGGCGGCGCGACGCTCGTGGCCGCGGGGAACTACGAGAGCCTGGTCGCGACGACGATCGTCGGCGGCACGCCTTCGGGCTCGCTCACGCCGCTCTCGCCGGATCTCCGCTCACCGGCGCTCAGCGCGTCCTTCGACGGCGTCCATCACCTCGTCGTGTGGGAAGACGAGGCAAAGCAGATCGTCGGCAGGCGCTTGACGCCGCAGGGGAGCGTGGTTGATCCGGCGCCGGTCGTCCTTTCGGGTGTACTCGCCGCGCCGGCCGGGGTGTCCGTGTCGTTTGACGGGACGAACCATGTCGTCGTCTGGGTGGACGGGGAGGGCCTCTTCGGGGCGCGCGTGAGTCCTGCGGGAACGGTGCTTGATCCCGTGGCTGTGCTGCTTGCGAGCGCGCCGGGGTGCCCGCACGTGGGGCTCGCCGGGCGCGGCGTGGTCGCTGACGGGGGTCGCACCGTCATCGGGTATCGCACGTGTGCGCAGGGCGCCACGGACGTGGTGGCCATCGTGGTCGACGGCATGCTTTCGCCGATCACGACGCTCTCGATCACGAACGATACTCGGCCCGAGGGCCTCCCCGCGCTCGCGTCGACGAACGCGGGCAAGGTCCTCGTGGCGTACCCGCAATTCGTGACGGAGGCGCCTTTCGGGACGTCGCGGGTGCTCGCGAAGATCGTCGATTTCACGTCCTGCACGATGGACGCGGAGTGCGGCGGCGGCGTGTGCACCGGGGGGATCTGCGTGGGCGAAGGAAACGGGGCTGGCGGTATGGGCGGTATGGGCGGCTCTGCGGGCGCGGGTGGAATGGCCGGCTCGGGTGGAATGGCCGGTGCGGGTGGAATGGCGGGCGCGGGTGGAATGGCCGGCTCGGGCGGGATGGCCGGCTCCGGCGGGATGGCAGGCTCGGGCGGCTCCGGCGGAATGGCCGGCGCGGGCGGAATGGCAGGCTCGGGCGGCTCCGGCGGAATGGCCGGCTCGGGCGGGATGGCCGGCTCCGGCGGGATGGGGGGTACCATCAGCGCCAGCAGCGGTTCGGGCGGTGGCGGGACCCTTCCGGCAGGTGGCTTAAGCTGCGATTTTCGAGCGGCGGGCAGCAGCACGACCTCCGGGATGCCGTTCACCGCGACGGCGCTCGGCCTCCTCGCGGCAGCGGCCAGGCGCGCAGGCAAGCGGCGTAAGGTCTCGTCGACCGGGCAGGTGGGTTGATCGGGGCTGCCTCGAAGGCGCGTCGACCGGGCGTGGGGATGACCGGGAGCATGTCGGAGGCCGGTCGTTCGGGCATGCGGGTAGGTCGGGGTTCCCTCGAAGGCCGGTCGATCGGGCGTGGGGGATGGCCGGGAGCATCTCGAAGGCCGATCGATCGGGCATGCGGGTAGGTCGGGGTCCTCTCGAAGGCCGGTCGACGGGGCATGCGGGTAGGTCGGGGTCACCTCGAAGGCCGGTCGATCGGGCGTGGGGATGACCGGGACCTACGAGGAGCAGTGGGCGGGGCCCGCGACGCCGCCGAGCGCCACGACGCCGAGGACGAGAGGCGCATCCTCTCGACGGAGCCGGGCCTCGGCGGCCGGGCGCCCACGTCGCTCGCGCGCCCACGCCACCGTTAGCGCCACGCCGCCGAGGCAGCGGCAAGGCTCCGACTGGCGATCTACTACAGACCGTAGTAGATCCCCGCAGGTGCCCTCCGCGCCCCGCAAGCCGCTCGGCGAGCTCGAGACGGCGGTGCTCTCCGCCTTGTGGAGCAGCACGTCGCCGCTCTCCGTGCGTGACGTCCTCGCCCGCGTGAAGCGAAAGCCGGCCCTCGCGTACACCACGGTCCTGACGGTCCTCGATCGGCTGCACGAGAAGGACCTCGTTGCACGGGACAAAGAGGGCAAGGCGTTCCTCTACCGGCCACGTGTGTCAAGGGAAGCCTGGCTCGGCGAGCAGGCCGCGCGAGTGCTCACCGGGGCCAAGGGTCCGCCGAATTCCGCGGTTTTGATGGCCTTCCTCGACTCGGCCGAGCGGGCCGATCCCGCCGTCGTCGAGCAGCTCTCCGCGCTCATCGAGGCGCGGCGGAAGGGGCGCGCGACATGAGCACGGCGCTCCTCCTCGTGCCGCTCGTCGCGGCCTTCGTCGTGCTTTCGTGCGCGGGCGCTCTGACCGGAGCGCTCCTCGCGCGCTTCGCGCCTTCGCTCCCCGAGACGCGGGCTCCCTCGACGACCGCGCGTGCGCTGGTGACCTTCGCGCCCTGGATCATCGCCGCGATCGGCTGCGTCGCGCTCGCGTCTCCGGATCCCTTCGCCGGTTGCCACTGCGCCGAGCACGGGCTGCATCACCCGCATCTCTGCCTCTCTCACCCAGCCTTCGCCAAACCACTCTTCGGCCCGGCCCTCCTCGTCCTCGGCGCATGGCTCCTCCTCGCCGCGCCGCGCCTCTTTCAGCTCGCGCGCGAGCTCATCACCTCGACCCTTTGGGCACGAACGATCCGGCGCTTGCCGATCGAGCACGAAGGCGGCGTGTCCTTCCGCCTCCACGACTGCGGCGCTCCGAGCGCGTTCACGGTGGGCGTCCTGTCGCCCTTCATCGTCTTCGATCGGCGGCTCTGGAACCTCCTCTCGCCCGAAGAGCGCCGCGCCGTCCTTCACCACGAGCAGGGTCACGCCGAGCGCCGCGACGGGCTCACGCTCCTCGCGCTCCGCCTCTGCGCGGCGCTCTCGCCGGTTCCCTTCGGCAAGGGGCTCCTCGACGCGTGGAGGCGCGCGGCCGAGAAGACCTGCGATCTGCACGCCGCGGCAGCGCTCGATGACGCCACCACGATCGCGGCCGCGCTCGTATCGGTCGAGAGGATTCGCGCGCAACATCCCCCGACGAACCCCGCGCACGCCGTGCCCGCCCTGGGCGTGGGTGCGGGCACCGAACTCGAGAGCCGCGTCGTCGCGCTGCTCGATGCTCGGCCGAATTCCAAAGACCAGCGCCTCGGCAACGACGTGCTCGCCGCCGCCCTGGTCACGCTCGGCGCCGCTGCCCTCACCGTCGTCTGGCCGGGCGACATGTTCCACCACGCCGTCGAGACCCTGATCGGACGCTTCGTCCACTAGGAGGCCTTCTTGCTGCGTTTTCTCCGCCCATGTCGCGTCACGCGTTCATCTACTACAGCGTGTAGTAGGTACGTCGTCGCATGCGCGGTGCTGGTCACGATGGGCGTCTCGGCGCGCGCTCGCGCGGAGGTGCCGCTGGAGGAAGGGACCGCTACACGAAAGGTCTGCACCGCGGGCCCGGTCGCCGAGATTGCGCGCGCCGAGCGGCTCGCGGGAGAGGCGGCCGTCGTGTCTGCGAACGTGCTCCCGAACCCGGAGGCATCGGTCCAGCACCAGCGAGCTCTCGTCGGGCCTGCCGAGCGGGAGACCATCATCGGGCTCTCGGTGCCGCTCGGGATCGGGGGCCGGCGCTTTCTGCTCCAGGACGCCGCGGAGGCGCGGCGCGACGAGGCTCAGGCGAAGGCGCGCGCCACGCTCTTCGAGACGGCGCTCGCCTTCCGGGAAGCGTACGCCGCCGCCGTCCTCGACGAGGTCAGGGTCGTAGCGCTCGCCGAGCAACAGAGCGCCCTCGATGCGCTCGCGGTCACCCTCGGGCAGCTTGCGCAGCGGGGCGAGAGCCCGGGGTATGCCTTGAAGAGGCAGGAGATGCAGGCGAGCGTGCATCGGCGCCTCCTCGCGTCGATGAAGGCTCGCGCCGCGGCTGCGAAGCCTTCGACCCGCGGGTGCGTCGCGATGGGCGCGTCTTTCCCGCGGGTTCCTCCCGCGAGGTCCGACAGCGCTCGCGGGGCGAGATGCGCGCCGCCCATCGGAGCTGGTTGCCCGACGTCACGGTGTTCGCGGGGTACCGCACGATCACGGGCGGAACCGAACCGCCGGCGCACGGCTTCTCGGCGATCGTCACGATCACGCTCACGATGTTCGATCACGGCCAGGGCGAGGCGGCCCAGGCCGAGGCGAGCCGCGCGCGCGCGCTGGCCAGCGCGGAGGCTTTGCGGCGCGAGAACGCGGCGCGGCTGAAGGCGTCGACGCGGAGCCTCGAGGTGCTCGAGGCGAGCGTCGCCGATCTCGACCGCGCCGTCGCCGAGGCGGCGTCGCTCGGCGCGAGCGCCGTGAAGCTCTACGCCGCGGGGGAGGCGACGCTCACGGAGGTGCTCGATGCATTCCGGGCCGCCGAGGAGGCGCGGCTCGCGCGGATCGATCTCGCGGAGGAGATCGTGCGCGCGCGGCTCGCGCGAATGCGAGCTGCGGGGACGCAGTTCGACGCGGCGCTCGACCAAGCATGCGGCGGGCCGGCGAAGGGAGCGAAGGAATGACGTTTCGTTTTTGGCTGATGGCGTTGTTCCTGATCGCGTTCGGGGGCGGATGCGGCCGCGCGCCGGACGCCGCGCACGAGCACGGGCACGACCACGCTCACGGCGCAGGGCACGAGGCCGAGGAGCCAGAGCCGCTCGCGATCACGCGGTGGACCGAGCACTACGAGCTCTTCGTCGAGTTTCCGCCGCCCATTTCAGCCAAACCCGTCCCCTACCACGCGCACGTCACGCAGCTCGACGGCTTTAAGGCCGTCACCGCGGGCGTCTTCCGCGTGCGCTTCAAGACGGCGTCGGGGGTCGCCGCCGAGACCCGCATCGAGGGCGTGAGGCGTGCCGGCATCTTCGTCCCCGAGGGCCCGGCGCCCGTCGCGGGCACGTACACGCTCGAAATGGTCTACGAGCACGAGGGGAAGAGCAACACCTTCGATTGCGGTGCGATCGCCGTGACGGACAAACCGCCCGCGCCCGAGCCGGAGGCGCCGAGCTCGGCGATCACCTTCCTCAAGGAAACGCAGTGGAAAATCCCCTTTGCGACGGCGTGGGCGGAGGAGCGTCCCGTGGCGAAGGAGATCGAGCTCTCGGCCACTGTCGAGCCGGCGGGGACGAAACAGCTCACCCTCGCCGCTCCGACCGCGGGCCGGTTTTTCCACGACAGCACGCACGCGCCCGCGGAAGGGCTGCGAATCGCCAAGGGCGACGTTCTCGGCACGATTGCGCCCACGGTCACGGGCGACGATTTCGTCGAGCTCCAGTCCGCCGTGGAGGAGACGCGGCTCGCGAAGGCGCAGGTGGAGCGCGAGATCGAGCGGATCACGCCCCTCGTGGAGCAGGGACTCCTGCCCGATAAGCGGCTCATCGACCTGCGGAACGAGCGCGAGGTGCTCGCCGCGAAGCTCGGCCTTGCTGCGGGGCGGCTCGGCCGCGTCACGGCGCCCGGTGGAACGGGTAGCATTCCGATCAAATCGACCCTCGATGGAGTCATCGCGCAGGTGCTCGTGCGCAATGGCGAGCCCGTGGAGGCGGGCGCGCCGCTGATTCGTATCGGGGGCGAGGGGCATCTCTGGATCCGCGCACGTTTCGCCGCCCGGCCTCCATCTTTGCTGGCGGGTGCGGTGCCGTCGGGGGCTCGGCTCCCGGGCGGCGGACGGATCGACCTCGAAAAACGTGGCGCGCGATTCCTGTCCGCCGTGCCGATCGTCGATCCGGCGTCCCGGCTCGCGACGTGGATCGTAGACATCGGGGCGGCGGAAGCCTCGCAGGAAGCTTTGCAGGTCGGCTCCACGGTCGTGCTCCTCGTGCGGACGGGCCTGCCTCGTACGGCGCTGACAGTCCCGCGCGCGGCCGTCGTCGATATCAACACGCGACCGTTCGTGTTCGTGCAGGTTGACGGCGAGCACTTCGAGAAGCGCCCCGTCACGCTTGGGGACGCGGATGGAGCAGTCGTCGAGGTGACGAATGGCGTCGCGGCTGGAGAGCGTGTCGTCACGCGCGGCGGTTACGACATCCACCTCGCCGCGTTGATGGGGACCATCGAGTCCCACCGGCATTGAGGGAGCCATGTTCGACGCCATCATCAAGGCTTCGCTCCGGCACCCGTGGCTCGTCGTCGCCGCGGCGCTCGTCCTGCTCGGGACGGGCTTGTTCACCGCCCTGCGCATGCCCGTCGACGTGCTCCCCGATCTCTCCGCGCCGTCGGTCACGGTCGTGACGGAGGCGAACGGCATGGCGCCGGAGGAGGTCGAAAAACTCGTCACGGTGCCCCTGGAGCAAGCGCTCAATGGGTCTGCCGGCGTGCGGAGGCTGCGTTCGTCCTCGGCCATCGGAATCTCGCTCGTCTGGGTCGAGTTCGAATGGAACGTGCCGCCGCTCGCCGCGCGGCAAGTCGTCGCGGAGAAGCTCACGACTGCGCGCTCGTCCCTCCCAGGGAACCTCGAACCGCTCATGGCCCCGGCGTCGTCGATCATGGGCGAGATCATGTTCGTCGGCCTCGTCGGTGATGGAAGCGTCACGGGCGGCGACCTCCGCGACGCGGCCGAATGGTCGGTTCGGCGCCGGCTGCTCGGATTGCCCGGGGTCGCGCAGGTGGTGCCGATCGGCGGTGCCGTCAAGCAGGTGCAGATCACGCTTTCGCCGGATCAACTCATGCAGCTCGGGATCGGCGCCGACGACGTGCTGCACGCCCTCGAAGGTGTCTCCGAAAGCGCGCCGGGCGGGTTTTACGTAGCAGGAAGCCAGGAATACCTCATCCGCGGCGTCGGGCGAATCACGTCGCTGGAGTCGCTCGGTAAGACCGTGATCGCCCAGCGCGACGGCGTTTCCATCCTGCTCGACGATATCGCGACGGTCACGATGGGTGAGGCGATCCGACGCGGCGAGGGCGCGGTCGATGGCAAGCACGCGGTGGTCCTCAAGATCCAGAAGCAGCCGCAAGCGAATACGATCGAGCTCACGGAGCGGGTGGACCACGCGCTCGACGATATCGCGCGCTCGCTGCCGCAAGGTATGTCCATTTACCGGAAGGGCTTCCGGCAGGCCGATTTCATCAAGGTCGCGCTTCGCAATGTGACGACCGTGCTGCGGGACGGGGCGATCCTCGTGGCCATCGTGCTCGCCATGTTCCTCATGAGCTGGCGCACGACATTGATCTCGCTGCTCGCCCTGCCGCTCTCGCTCCTCGCGGGCATCCTCGTGCTCCATGCGACGGGCGCCTCCATCAACACGATGACGCTCGGCGGTTTCGCCATTGCGATCGGCGAGCTCGTGGACGACGCCATCATCGACGTCGAGAACGTCCATCGCCGCTTGCGGGAAAACGCGCTCCTGCCCCCGGATCAGCGGCGCTCGCTTTTCGATGTGGTCTACGAGGCGTCACGCGAGATCCGGAGCTCGGTCGTCTTCGCGACGCTCATCATCCTGCTCGTCTTTTTGCCGCTGTTTTTCCTGAGCGGTATCGAGGGTCGGCTGCTGCGTCCGCTCGGGCTGGCCTACGTGACGAGCATCTCCGCGTCGCTGCTCGTCGCGCTGACGATTACCCCGGTTCTCTGCCTCCTCCTGCTCGGACGGACCAAGGATCACGAGGCGTCGCACGAGGGACGGCTGGTGCGGTTCCTCAAGGCGCGTTATCGGCCCATTGTCGAGGCCACGCTGCGTGTCCCGGTGCCGATCGCGGTCGCCTCGCTCGGCGGGGCGATTGCTGCGCTCGTGGCCCTCGGCTCGTTCGGACGGAGCTTCCTGCCCGAGTTCAACGAGGGATCCCTCAACATCGCCGCCGCCACGGCTCCGGGCACGTCGCTCCGGACGTCGGACGAGATTGTGAGCCGACTGGAACGTTACCTCCTGGACCTCCCGGCCGTGACGTCAGTCATTCGCACGACCGGCCGCGCAGAGAGGGACGAGCACGCGCTCGACGTGAATTTCTCCGAGCTCGAAGTGGGCCTCGACCTGTCCAAGGGCGGACGCGAGCAAATTCTGGCGGACATCCGAAAGCATGCGGCGGAGACGCCCGGCCTTTCGGTGACCGTGGGGCAGCCCATCAGCCATCGCATCGAGCA